>JAZKJI010000043.1:0-1703 GCA_040384405.1 Bdellovibrionota bacterium | reverse complement strand
GAACTCCGTTAAGGGAACAAATCAAAGGTAAATGGAAAGCCTTCGATGCTGAAATTTTGTATCATTAGCTAGCCCATTATTTTAGTTTTAGTTTCATCGCCTACATCAGACATAACGAAATCTTCCATTGCTCGCCATTTGATGTTGTCTGAAATATGCCGGCCATAGTGAGCCGTGTGAATGACTCCACCCGGATTGACCAGAAAATGCGCCGGCACTGTTGTTAGCGATCCGTCGGCAAAGCCAGGCCGGTACCCTTTGACAAAAGCCTCCGCGCGCCCAGCGTATGCTTGAGGATGAAATGCTTTTAGAATGCTATTTTCAATTCCGTAGAGATCATACAACCGTTTTTCGCCATCTCCGATAATGACGAGATTTTTAAATTGCTGATCGGTGATCTTTTTTGGAAAATTATTCTTTCCTGATTCGAAGATCGCGATATGAATGACATTATTTTCAACGAATAATCCTTGGCGGGTCATGCAGTCGTCAAAATGCTGATTACACATCGGACAACTTGCGTAACGGTAAAAGCTTATTAGTAATTTTTTATTTAGAACTAACTTCATTTCGAAGTAACTACCGTTGACGGTGTTCGTAGCAAAATTAGGAATCGTAGATCCGGCATTTAATTTTTTATGCATATGCTTTAAAGATACTTTTCGAGAATAAATTATCCAATTGAAAAGCTGGCTAAGAATCGGGAACCCGACGGAAGGCTGGCCTTTGGTAAACTAATTATTATTTGAAAATCTAAACTCTGCGAGTTGACGCTTTGCTATCACAAGTTGCGAAGTCAGACCTTAACTATCAGATTGCCAGTAAGTTTTCTAAATCGAATGATCTCCATGTCTCGAAGGGGCATTCATTGTTAAGAATTCAACATAATCCGCAGAAAATCCCCGTGTGACTATTGGTATCAAATTTCAATCGCTTCCGGTAAAGCACAAATCTTGCCTTTTAGACTAAATGACGTAGCATTTTAGAGTCTAAACATTCTCGAGCGAGGTCCTCTATGTCGTCGGTTTTAAAAGTAAAAAGTCCCTATAGCCAAGAAGTGATCGGGGAATACCCGATGGACAATTTTAGTAACGCAAAAGAAAAACTTCAAAAGCTTCACCAGGCCCAAAAAGTTTGGAAAAAAACGCCACTAACTGCAAGACTCGAAGCCGTTAAGAAAGCGTTGCAATATTTTACCGAAAATAAAGCTCAAATTGCTAAAGACATCAGCCAACAAATGGGAAGGCCTATTTCCCAATCTCCCGGAGAAATAAACGGCTTATTGGAACGGGCAAATTATTTATGCTCGATTGCAAGTGAAGCGTTGTCCGCCCAACCTTTGCCAGAGAAACCAAATTTCGAAAGATCCATCGTGCGGGAACCTCTGGGAGTCATTTTTGTCATCTCGGCATGGAATTATCCATTACTTGTAACGGTGAACTCGGTGGTACCTGCTTTACTGGCGGGGAATACTGATTTATTGAAACACTCGAGCCAAACCCCCGCGATTGGTAAACATTTTCAGATGGCATTCCAAAATATGGGTGGCCAGTCTGATCTGCTTCATCAAGTTATCGTTGATCATGAAACAACTGGAAAAATTATTGAGGACTTAGATATCCAGCACGTCGTTTTCACGGGGTCTGTCGCCGGTGGACAGCAAATTTTAAAACATACGGCGAAAAAATTTATCCAACCGCAAT
>JAZKJI010000042.1:27167-34076 GCA_040384405.1 Bdellovibrionota bacterium | reverse complement strand
TTAATTTTGCGGTAGTAACTGCTGAATCTAAGATCTTCGAAGTGGTCACTGCATTGGGCGCAATCGAAATTATTCCTAAACTAGAAATAGAAGCGTCACCACTCATTAATCGTTCTTGAGCAAGATTAGTTCCATCACCAAGCCATAAAAGGCCGTTATTTAATGTAGATGAATTTGAAACTGTTGCAGGCGTTGAAAGAACGGAAAGTACCCCACCGGCAATAGATAATCCACCGCCGACAGATAATTCTTCCGGATCTCCGGAACCACTTGTCGAACGACCAATTAACCTTGCCGAATTAATATTTTGAATTTTAGCAAAGCTAACTGCATCGTTTGCAATTGTAATTGCACCCGTATTTATCATTGAAGCATCGCCACTCATTGAAACTTGCTGGGCCGTATTAGATCCATTTCCTAACCAAAAATTCGCAGAATTTAAAGCCGAACCAACTACCGTTGGACTGCTTACTGAAAGTGTCGATCCCGACATACTTAATCCAGAACCCAAGGATATTTCTTCTGTACTTCCCGCACCGGCACTTGCGCGACCTAGTAATTTATTAGTAGCAGAAATGTTCTGAATTTTCGAATAGGTAACAGCCTGATTATTTAATTTAGACGTCGTAATATTTGAATCCAGAATTTTACTTGTAGTAATGGCATCATTAACAATTGTTAGCGCTCCACCAATGCTCAGAGATGCATCCCCTGAAACTGGATGTTCGACGGCCTTATTTGCGCCATTACCGATCCATATTCTTCCATTGGAAAGGTCCGCAGTATTATTTATACTCAGTAATGCCGTAGACGTTAAAATCCCTCCGGAAAGTGACATTCCCGAGCCGATCGAAATCTCTTCAGGACTTCCAGATCCCGCTGTAGATCGTCCTAATAAACGGGAAGTAGCAATGTCTAGCATTTTAGAAAATGTAACTGCTTTATCATTTATTTTTGCAGTCGTAACATTTGCGTCCAAAATTTTCGCGGTGGTAACGGCATTTGCCGCAATCGTTGTGGCGACAACGCCTGTACCTGATGCAGTCACATCACCACTTAATCCGGTAATTGCTCCTGCAGAATTACTTGCCCACACTAAATTTCCCGCACCATCTGAAGTTAATACTTGTGATGAAGTTCCGTAAGTTGTCGGCAGTACTAAAGAGAAATTGGTAAATGCGCCAGCATTGGCGGTAATTGAAACTGTATTATTAGAAGCATTAGAAATTCCAAGCGTTCTGGTAGAAACAGAATTACTTCCAACGTTTCCAGAGAATACGGCACTCGCCCCATTCACGGCGCCTGTCGTAGTAATGGAAGTGTCAGCAGAAATACTTCCCGTTGTTGCAATTGAAATATCACCTTTTAAATCTGCACCAGTAATTGTTCCATCAAGAATTTTTCCTGTAGTCACAGCACCTGTTGCAAGTTCAGTCGCAGATACTCCGCCGGCTGCAATGGAAACAGTTCCGGTTGTAGTGATTGGTCCACCTGTTAAGCCAGTTCCCGTTGCAACGGACGTAACTGATCCGGATCCCACAGCCACACAAGTAAGTCCACCTGATCCGTTGTCTTTTAATACTTGACCAGCACCGCACGTCGGAAGTGCGGCTTTAGCAAAGGCAGAAACGTTGGGATCAGTCTCTGTAACTACAGGAGTAATTGCAGTAAAGGCTGTTCCATTCCACCCAAAAGTTTGATTGGCAGCCAGCGCGGGAAGGGCAAGGCCATTTAATTTTCCAACTTTTTCATAGGTCGTAGTCGTGCCATCAAGAATTGCGGCCATTATCGGGTAGTTTGTCGCAGAAAAAACGTTTTCTACGTTACTTTGAGTAAGAGGAACTACTGTATTTAAATTCAAGAAATCATCGCGGCCTTTACCTTGAAGAGTCTCTGCGACCAACGCTAACGGAGTTCCGTCTAAATTCATATCCGGAGTTAAGGTTTCGGGAACACCTGTTGATGAAGGGGTAACAATGATTCTTAAAAGTCGTCCGTCACCTGCGGTCGGTGTATAAGTTCCGCAACCGCCAGCTGGCATCGGAGCTTTATTTTGATATACGCTAAATACCGTATTACCAGGATCGCTACCGCCAACACGCTTCGTATCTCCAAGCTCTGAACCAATTCGAATATTAAAAGAACCACTTGTAGTATTAGTGTCCACCGTTTGTTGCTCGTCATACAAAATACAAGTAGCAGATGGGTTTAAAATCTGAATTCTAATTATGGCAGCAGCATCCAATAATGGCGATGTACTTGTAGGCGATAAAAATAACTCACCTTCCAAGGTAAAATAAGGAGAAGCCACGGTCGCGGCTTGGGCTAAGTTTCCCAGACCCGAGATGGCCAGGGAAAGGATTATTCTTATATATATAGACGAAAATATTCTACGCATCATTTGGGACTGCCTTTACTAAGTGAGATTCTTGCGCCAATGGTTGTGCCCGCTACTTTACGACGCTCCAGAAGTACGTTTGCTTTTACTGATAAGGTTGTCCCTTTAGAATAAATTCCACCGGGAGTAATTTTGAATCCGCGATCTAGTGACGATGGCTTTGTCACTTCCGAGCCTGGCTGATAATCGTCGCCGATAGTTGAAGCGTCGACTCCGCCTGCCAACGGGTTACTACAACTAAAAAAGAAGCCGCTAATTAATAGTACGACTAATATTTTTCCCATTACCATGCCCCCACAAAACCAACATTCGCCCCTAAGTGCCGTTCACGTTGTTCTAAATAATTCGAACTCTGTTCCCAGATTCCGTAATACATCTCTGCCCGCGCTTGCACGGGGAATTTTTTTAAATCATGATGAATAAATAGTTTTGTATCTAAAGCCCACCCATCATTGGTGGTGGTACCCTGTCCATCGGCTCCGAAAATTCTGCTTACTGATAAAGTCGAACCGAATGCCGTATGTTCCCGACGAGCAAAATCAATTCTTTGCTCAACTTTGAGATCAATTTCTTGAATTCTGTCCAATCGGACTGTTCTAGTATCAAGTGCCTTAGCAAATATTCTTTGCGTGCTGACTAAAGCAATTCGGGTACGAAGCTTTTCTGCCCAACGATTTTCAATACCCATTTCAAAACTTGTTCTGGTCCCATTTTGATCGGTTAATACTTTCGAACTGCTTGAAGAAGCATCAATAACATTTTCGAAAACTTGCGAAAATCCAAATACACTGGTGATTTCGTCATCCCACTCTATAAGCCACTCAAATTCTAGTGTTGGACTTGCTTGGGAAATAAATTTTGCCATTCCACCGTTCGTTCGATCTTTCGAATCGATGATGAAATATTCCATACCCATTCCCAAGTAATACTTACTCACTAAATCGTACTCGTGGCTCGAGTCAGGGTACTTTTTGTGTTTCGGAAGTGGTGGTAAAGTACTAACCTCCGTTGCCTCGGGCACAGGGCAAATGATTTCTTTAACTGGCTCAGCAGGAACATTTACGCATTGAACTTGAGGCAAGGCTTCGTTTTGCGCAACTACTTGGGTACTAGCCATAGCTTGAATTTCAGCTACGGTAGGAATTGGTCGAGTGGGGACAACGACAGGAACTGGTTCTGGCGGAAGCTCGACCTTAACTTCTGCAACCGGTTCAACTGGAATCTCATTTTTAACTTCAAGAGAAGAATTTTCGACGTCAACTGGCTTCGTTTGCTCAGGGATCGTGGTTGTCTCAATCGTATTCGGGATTTCATCGACTTTAGTCTCAGCAATAATCTGGGAACTTTCTAAAATTGCAGGAGCTTGTAGGAACTGCTGCTGGATTTTAGCCTCGGCTATCGTGACTTCCTGGACTGGTTCGCTGGTAGCTAGTCCTTGAGGTACCATCTCTTCTGTCGCAGGATTCGTAATTTCAGTGGTGCCGGATTCAGAATTTCCGGCCAATCCGGTATCAAAAAATACCGGTGTTTGATGTGTATTTTCGTTTTCTTTTGATTCAGAAATTATTTTTTTACCAGTAACTTCCGATTTTTTTATTTCTTCATTTACCGTTTCATTAATGGAACTAATTTGTCTTGATTCAGTTTCCAAATTTTCCGTAATTATTTTTTTACGTTTCTTCACGCGCTTGACCGGCTTGAAATTAGCTGAATTTGATGTAATTTCTTCTGGTTGATGACTATTTATTTCCGGCATCGATTCGGCAGTAAAAGTTTTTCGACCAAATCTTGATCCGGTTCCTAGGTGTGCGTCGGTCGCTTGCGCCGCCAGAGGAGGAATTGCGTTTTGATAAGTATCTGACACTTCAAACATTATTCGCTTTTTCTTACGTTTTTTCTTTTTAGGAGCTACGTATTCGATTGGTGGCTCTTCGGTCGGTACCGTAACCACTTGCTGGGAAGTTTCTCCGGGAATATTTACTTCTGCAGAAAGTGTTTCAACTTGTGTTGGGATACTTGGTGCTGAAACTTCTGGTTCACTTACAACGATGGCAGTTGAAGTTTCAATATTATGTTCTGAGTTTGAATCTTCAAAAAAAGAAAGGATTGCATTACCGTTGGTCACAACAGCAAAACAAAATATCGCTAAGATACTGAGAGTTATAAGCTTTTTCTTCACGTCTTTTAATATTTTGAAGCAATAATGAAGAAACCTGAAGTCGCAAATATGGCATGTATTAGAAATGGACTTTTGTGTTGTCTCGTTCTGAAACGAGTTTCCCAATAGAGAACACTCGACGTTGGTAGGCATTTAAAACTAGGTAAAAACAAATTTTTGTAGAAGCACGGGAGGTGCAAAATGCTACGGGATAAAGATCCTGAAACGAAACGCCAGATTCGATACATTACCAGTGAAGATGCAACAATAGTTAACGAGAGAAGTCCTCGTCGTTATGAGGACAAGTACGAATGATAAACTAGAATTAATTTAATTAAACTGGTGTGATGGTTGGTTAAAGGTCCTAAGAACAAAGTCCAGTATGAATTTGCCGAGAACCAGTCTAACGCCCACAAAAAAAAATTTATTTCGAATTCGCATGAATCGGAAGTGAAAATTCAAATTTGCTTCCTGAACTCTCATTTGAAGTTACGCTTATTTTTCCTTTATGACCTTCAACAAACATCTTTGCGATGTACAGTCCAAGGCCCAATCCTCGACGATCTTTATCATTTATCTGTGCAAATCGTTCAAATATTTTGTTTCGGAGCTCAGCCGGTACACCAGGCCCACTATCCGATACAGAGACATAAACATTCTCGGAATCGAAGGTACTAACAATATTTATTGTTCCGTTTGCAGGAGTAAATTTAATGGCATTTCCAATTAAGTTTGAAAGAACTTGAACAATGCGTATTGAATCACAATTCAAATAAATTGGACGAACTGGAAAGCTAGCGTTCACGGTGATATTCTTAACAATTGCTAATTGTACAAACGTCTGCACAGTATCATTGATAATTTTGCTCATATCCGTTTTAGCAAATTCAAATCGCATCTTACCTTCTGCAACTCGCTCCATATCCATAATATCCTGAATAAGGCGAAGCGACGTCTCGGCATTTCGTTTAATCAATTCAATAAGTTTTTTAGAATTGTCGCTAAGCTCATCACCTAAAGAAGGATCCAAAAGAAATTGAGCCCCAGATAAAATCGCACCGATTGGATTTCGTAAATCATGACTAACGATGGCCAAAAACTCGTCACGGGTAGTAAGCGCAGCCTTAGTAGCAGTATGCAAAGACTGCTCATCATTTAAAAGCCCAGAAGCCCGGTCGACTTCTGAATCCGTCTGCGCACGCTCCAGCGACAAATTGTGATCAGTTTCACCACGTTCTTTACCCAAAAGTTTAGCAGCAACATCACTATTAATTTTTCGCTCGCGAACCATAGCAGCGTCCATTAATTTTCGTTCAGCCTTAACCGACGAATCATCAACACTCCGCTGTTCAGCCAAAACATCAGCAGCAACTTCTTGAGCAACAACATCATTCCCCGAAGCAGGTGATGCCTTATGAGCCCGAGCCAAATCCAAATCAGCGTCACTACGGCTCTGAGCTCGAACCTCATCGGCTAATTCCCGATTTTTCTGAACAACCAAATCCGTATCCAAAGCAGTTTTATCCCGAAGTTCAGAAAGCGACTCATCAGTACGCCCCCGCTCAGTGTTTAAACTAGTATCTGTTTGCCCACGTTCATTCTTAAAAGATCGAGATTCATTTTTATTCATAGAGAGCAACTCTACCACAGAAACAAGAAGCTATTCCGCCAACAAGGGACCAGAACAGACCAAACACACCAGAGTGCATTTGAATGAAAACAAAAATAGATTGATATCGCCAAATCAACTCCCAAGCCCCTAAGGAAAAAATAGTAGGATCCAATTAAGCAGATGTAAGAGCATTAGCATCCATATCCCGTATTCAACCCGATGCCGAAGGCGAGCGACCCCTCCGAAAAGGCGACGAAAAAAGTAGTCAGAAGGAGGTTGTGCCCGCAGCAAAATACGCCAGTGGCGTATTTTGATGTGGAGCATGTGCGCGTCCTCGTAGGTCGACAAAGTCGACCACACGGCAAGCACCTAGGAGCGATTGCCTCGATGGCAATCGTTCCGCGTCCCGACAGTAAGGGAGAGCTTCGAAGTAAGCTTTTTACAGTGAAGAGAGACCGAGAAAAAAAGATGGCTCAGAAGGAGGGACTCGAACCCCCGACCCAGCGGTTAACAGCCGCTTGCTCTACCGACTGAGCTACTTCTGAACGTGTAAAACTGCAGCCGAATCGTCGGATAGCCGCAGGAATTTAAAACTAGGGGGCTGGCCTAAAATTGTCAAGATTTCGGAGTCTTATTTCGCGGGTTTGGGACTCTGACCCGGTTTCTCGAACTGCACCTTGGCGGGAATCTGTTTTGGCTGGTCGCTGTCATCGTTAACGGGTTCGCCAAGCAGAACCTGTA
>JAZKJI010000042.1:0-27157 GCA_040384405.1 Bdellovibrionota bacterium | reverse complement strand
CGACTGAGCTACTTCTGAACGCATTAAGAAATTAGGATTAAATAAAAATATTGTCAAGGCGACCCAGAAGCGCCTAGACGGCTAAAGACAGCCGTCATTTCCTCATTTCGAAAGGGGAGTCCGTCGACCTCAAATGCCTTAAAATCAGGGGTCGCTTTTAAAGTTACTGGTTGTTTTTCTTCATTCAAAAGCACCAACGCCGGTTCTGCTGTTTTTAAAGCTTCAACATCCTCGGCAGATGCCGTATAGGGTTTAACCGCGCATATGAGCTTCAGATCATCTTTTGTTAAGTTATTGATTTTACTATGTTTAAAAGATATCTGGCTATTAAAATCGCACCATTCGTAAATCCCCGGTTCAATTTCGGCCGGCATTGATCTTTGTCCAAAAAAAACGCCCAAAGAGTTTGTTCCTTGGGTGTTTGAGAAGTAATTTTTTGCGCTGACGACTAGGTATAAACCGATCGCTAGGGTAGCCACGCTGGCCGCCCATTTATAATAAAATCGTCTACTAGATTTGTTCACCCATCTAGTTTTTCACACCTGCTGAAGTGATGACAAGATCTTGATTGTACTGAATTTCGATTTTTACCGGAGTGCCTTCAAGATTTGCATTATGAGCCTTCTGAAGGACTTTAATGATCTTTTCAGTCTCTGGCTTTTGGCTATTAGTATCCATCACACGGAATTCCTGATCACTATTAGATAATTTGACGAATAACGTGAAATCTACTCGGCCAGCATCAAGGTTATCTACTGTTCCAGCCGCTTTACGAATTGCATCTGGCGCAGCCATAACAACAGAGGAAATTTGGGTAACTGCCAAAATTGAAATTAACAACATCGATCGAATCATAGTACCTCCTGGGCAAGCAGATATTAGAATAATTTTTCGTAACTCGATAGCTGTCAGGATTTTAGACAGTCATTTTTTCACGACCATACCCATTTGTATTTTCTGCTGTACAGAATCCTGACACTTCAAGTAGTGCCTCCACTAGTTTACATTGGCCACAGTTGATTCGCAAATAAAGCCCCCCAAGGAGTTATCGATGAAAGCCTGGTTATTAAATCCGCTTCTGGTTTTAGGAATGCTGTTGAGCATATCTATAAATGTTTCTGCACAATCTGAAGATGCAATAATCAAAGCTACGATTAGCTCTGGGCTTCCTGCGGGATTAAGAAAATCTGATCTCGATGCTTTTTACTCTCAACTTTCTTATCGTGCGGTGTTTATGCGGGGGCAACAAACATCGAATAAACTTGGAGAATTACAAGCAAGCATTCAAAGAATCGAGCGCCATGGTTTAAATCCACGCGATTATCAAAAGCCTGAAATCATGCTTGCTCCAGGAAGTTTTTCCGCGAACTGGGTCATGTCTGAATTAACTGCAGCACAAACTTTAATTAACTTGGCTCGTAACGTAAGTACAGGTCGCGTAAATCCATCTTCAATTTCATCTGACATTAAGTACGAACAAAGAGCATTTTCATTAGCCCAAATTTATTCTTTAGCTGCAATTGGAAGTGGCAGTTCTGTGGATGCAGTGATTGATGGTGTTGCTCCAAAGACGACCGAGTATTGGAATCTTGCAGGAATTCGCGCTCACTTAACTAATGTCAGAAATAGTGGTGGCTGGGCTGATATCATACCTCCGGCAAAAGTTTTGAAAGTTGGAGTTCGCGATGCAAAAGTTGTAGAGCTTAAAAGACGTTTGATGGATTATGGATATCCTATTTCTGATTTGTCTGACCTTTACGATCAACAAGTTTTCAGAGCCGTTGTAGACATGCAAAAATCTTTTCAGATGAATGTTGCAGACGGAGTTTTAGGACCAAACGGTCCCACTTGGAAGATGTTACGTACATCATTGCAATCACGTCTTGATGATGTGGATATGAATATGGAAAAGGTCCGTTGGTTACCAATTTCTTTAGAGGATCGCCACATATTTGTTAACTTAGCTTTTCAAAATTTCCGTTTGATGGATAAAAACTTATCTCTACAACGCGGAATGGATCCGGCTTTACCTTATATGGAATTTAGAACTATCAACGGTCGCAAAGAACGCAAAACACCAAGCATGAAGGATCGTATTACGAACCTAGTATTCAATCCGACTTGGACAGTTCCGATGAAGATTTTTATCGAGGACAAGCTTCCTATTATAAAGGCGTTTACGAATAGCTCGGAACTATTGGATTGGTTTGATAGCAATGGATACACGGTACTTTCAGGAGACATGACTCAAACTTTGGATCCTTTAAGTATTGATTGGAATTCAATTAATTCGGCGAACGTAAATATCTATATTCGTCAAACACCTCGGTACAATAATGCTTTGGGTGTTGTTAAGTTCATGATGACAAACCCTTGGGCTATTTATCTTCACGATACAAATACTCGCGAAGTATTTGATCGTGACCACGATCGAATGCAAAGTTCTGGTTGTATCCGTGTCGAGCGCCCAATGGAATTAGCTGAATATTTATCTGCTGGTGTTAGAAGCCAATTTTTATCGGGTGACCCTGGAAGCGCTTTAAATGAAATTTTGAATTTCGTTGCTAAGCCGGGCGAGATTCGTGAAAAAGAGACTCAAGTGATGTTACCAAAAGAACGCTTCATGCCGGTTTATACTTTATATCAAACGGTTGCTTTGGGACGTGATGGAATCATGCGATTTGCACGTGATAACTATGGTCAAAACGCAGGCGTAAAAGCAGCTTTAAGAAACCAAGGTTTTTTAAGATAAATTCTGATTATTGTTTTGTTGCGAATTATTGTGAGTTTGATTTTCCTGAAAACGACGGCGAAGTCTGTCGTTTTCTGTTTCAAGAACCTTCACTAATGTTTGAAGATCTGAAATTTCACCTTTCAGTGTAGTGATGTGATCTTCTTTTTCATGCAAAACGGCTGAGTAAGCTTTTTTAATTTCCTCTAAAAATCTTTGAGCTACGGAAAAAACCCCCTCTTGCGATTTCGCGGGGGCCTCCGCCTCTTGCTGAACCGGCGTGCTCACCAAAGAATCATCATCATAAAGGGAGGGGCGATGGGGGTTCTTTTGGTGAGCATCACTCGGCTCGTCGATCAGTAAGTATTTACCGTCCTCGAAACGAAACTGGATATCTTCGGCTTTTATGCGGCGACGAAGTGTGCTTACGCTCACTTTGTACTTTGTCGCATAATCGGTGAGTGGTAGCCACTCAGCGTGCGGGTTAGACATCAGTAACCTTTCGTGTGGATAATCTTTAATGAGTACCCATACCTAAACCCTATTCAGGATAGTTATTGGAGTCAAAAAAATCTGAGTAATCGCCTAAAATTCAGGACCTTCATCTTGGATAATCATACTGGTTGAGCTTAAAAGGGTGATTAACTACACTAAAGTCCATGGATATTCAGAAGAAAAAGAAGATTGGACTGGTTTTAAGCGGCGGGGGAATCAAAGCCGCTGCCTACCATATCGGGGTCTGCCTCGCTCTTAAAGAGAAAGGTTTTGTCTTTGCCGGAGGCCCAAAAAGTTGGGTTGCCCACGAATATCCTGAAGACAGAGATAAAGTCATAAGACTCTATGTAGGTTCAAGTGCCGGCAGTTTCGTAGCATCAGTGTTGGCTGCTGGTTACGATGTCGAATCGCTAATTAATGCTTTCCAGGTGGGTTCAGGAAATAGACCTAAATTTGATGCTAAAAATATTAAATCTATGAAGCCCATTAGTTACCGCCACATTTTTGCCTTAAACGGTAAGGGGTTTTTTTCTTTATCACCTACCGTTTTATTAAGAAAACATTTAGTACGCGGTGGAATGGAAGCATTCGTAAAAAACGGGTTTAAGATGAACGGCCTGTTCTCGACCAAGGGCCTGGAAAATTATCTGAGACGCTACGTCTTTCTAGAAAACGACTTTGCCAGTTTAGGGCCAGAGCTTTACGTCACCGCTACTCAACTTAACCATTCCCGAAAAGCACTCTTTGGACCTTTTAGAGAATCCAGTAAAACTTCGAAAATTAAATTTATTAATTACGCCAGGATCAGCGAGGCCGTTGCATGTTCAATTGCACTTCCTCCTGTATTTGCTCCGTACGGAGTAGAAAATGAGGAAGGTAAGGAAATATTTTATTACGATGGCGAAATTCGGGATACATTATCTGCCCACGTTGCCGTTGATCAGGGTTGTGATTTAATTATTAGCTCTTACTCGACACAGCCATATCACTTCACCCCAGAAATGGGGAGCTTACATAAATACGGTATTCCGATGATAATTAACCAAGCTCTTTACCAAGTGATCCAACAAAAGGTTGATCGCTATAAGGACGCAAATTCAGGAATCCGTCAGATTTATAAATCAATTGATACTTTTTGTCGGGATAAGAAAATGCCCGAATCCGACCGCGAAGCAATTCTAACCATTATCAAAAAACAGTTAAATTTTCGTCCAGAGGCGGATTTTATTTATATCCATCCCCGTGCTCAAAATTACGAAATGTTTTTTATGGATCATTTCAGCTTAAATCCCACCATCCTTGAAAAAATCGTGGGATTTGGATTTAAATCTGGATTAACAACTTTAAAACAGTACGGACTTTAAAGCGTATTTTGTACCAATTCGAACAGCGCCCCTGAAGTTAAGCCTAAGATAATAATTAAAATTGCCGTCGCAACGATTGTACCTTTAGTTGCATGTAATGAATGGGTCGCAACAACGGAGTCTCCATCTTTCATATACATAACCACAATTGGTCGAAGGTAATAATAAACGCTGATGACCGAATTAATTACGCCCCATACTGTTAACCAAATTAAACCTTCAGCAATGGCAGAACTAAAAACATAGAACTTACCAAAAAATCCAACCGTTGGTGGAATTCCCGCTAAAGATAAAAGGAAGATCGTAAAGCAAAGCGCTAAAATTGGATGACGTTTTGAAAAGCCCGCAAGATCATCGATGTTTACGATTTCATTCTCACTTCGTTCCATTAGCGCGACCATGGCAAACGCTCCTAATGTCATTAACGAATAACTCAATAAATAATAAAGAACGCCCGTAGAGGCAAATGACGGCTCTTGACTAACTCCCGCGGCAATAACGCCGATTAAAATATAACCGGAATGTGCGATGCTCGAATACGCAAGCATTCGCTTTAAATTTCCCTGAATGATGGCAGCCGTATTTCCAACTAACATTGTAATAACCGCGATCCATTGAAGAATATCAAACAAGTGAACTGAACTAATCACCGAACCAGTCAGCACCACGCGCAAGAAACTTGTAAATGAAACGCACTTAATAGCAGTCGCCATATATGCAGATATCGGCGTCGGTGCACCCTGATACACGTCTGGCGTCCAAGCATGAAAAGGTGCTAACGAAACCTTAAAACAATAACCAAGCATAATTAGCACGATGCCGAATAGATAAAGCTTATGAGTTTCCATTAGGTCCGGACTTTGTTCCATGATCGCCAAAATATTGGTCGTCTTTGCCGTTCCGAAAATAAATGCAGTTCCATATAGAAAAATAGCAGAAGCAAAACTTCCTAAAATGAAATATTTAAACGCAGCTTCCTTGGAAAGTTTTTCTTCGTGGCTCATCCCGATCATCAGATACAAGGAAAGAGACATTAGCTCTAAACCGATAAATATAATTAATAAATCTGTCGCAGAAGTAAGGATCAACATTCCTAAAGCAGAATTCAAAGTTAGAAAAGTTAACTCAGAAAACTGATCGCCCGTAGTTGATGGATTTTCGTACATCAAGAAAAGTGACAGTGCAGCCGCAGATAAGGCAATAAAACCTGACCAATAAGTAAGGCCGTCAAAAATTAAATTGTCTGCGAAAGCCGTTTGCCCCGTTCCACCAAATACGAGAAGCAATGCCAGGGAAATAGCGATTCCAATTAATCCCTGGATTAAGGTAGCAACGGCTGGCTGCTCTTTATTACCTCGAAAAATTTTAATCGTAATTGGGATAAGGCTGCACAGGAACAACGCTATCAAAGGCGAAATATGAATCAGGTCAGCTATGCCAGGGAAAACTAGTTTCATCTCTGTACTCCAGCTTGAAGGGCCCCGGGTGCTTTCGGGTCATGAACAGTCAGCTCATATTGTTTCATGTTTTTCACAAGGTAATCGAGACTTGATTTAGAGTAGTCCATAAAGTGATTAGGGAAAATTCCCATCCAGAAAACTAAAATCACAAGTGGAACTAATACCGCAATTTCACGTTTAGAAAGATCTTTTACCGGATGATGTACATCCTTAAGTACTTCGCCTTCTGGCCCGAAGAATACTTTTTTAAACATCCATAACATGTACACAGCCCCGAACACGACACCAGATACGGCAAAGCCCGCTAGAACCGGATTTGCTTTATATGCTCCTAATAGAATTAAAAATTCGCCGATGAAACCGTTTGTTAACGGAACCGCGATAGAAGAAAGAGTCATGATAAAGAAAAAAATTGTGAAAAGCGGAAGTCGACCTGCTAATCCACCGTACTTTACAATTTCTCTGGTGTGCGTTCTCTCGTAAATCATACCAATTAATAAGAACAGAGCCCCGGTTGAAATACCATGATTCAACATTTGAAACAAACTTCCGGAAACACCAAAAATATTAAAGGAAAACATTCCCAACATAATGTAGCCCATGTGGGAAACCGAAGAGTAAGCCACAAGTTTTTTTACATCCGGTTGGACCATGGCGACCAATGCGCCGTAAATAATTCCAACTACACCTAAAAGTAAAAATAACCATGCCCAGTACTCTGATGCTTCTGGAAACAATGGCAGAACCCATCGAAGGAAACTGTAAGTTCCCATTTTTAACATAACGCCGGCTAAAATAACCGAACCTGGTGTTGGTGCTTCAACGTGGGCATCAGGTAACCAAGTATGAAGCGGAAATATCGGAACCTTGATTGCGAATGCTAAAGCAAAAGCAAAAAATAGTAATGTTTGTAAACTAAAAAAAGTTCCGGCTACGAATGGTACATTTAATTTATAGAAATCTAAAATATTAGCGCTCATCGTTCCGGTTGATTCTTGAACTAGGAACATCATGTAGATCATCGCTAGTAACATTAGGACCGAACCCGACATAGTAAAGATAAAGAATTTAATGGTCGCGTAAATTCTTCTGGCGCCTCCCCAAATACCGATCATGAAATACATTGGTATCAAAGATAATTCCCAGAACACGTAAAAGAAAATCGCATCTAAGGCTAGAAATGTTCCGATCATTGCGAACTGAAGAAAGAAAATGCTGATGTGAAAACCTTTAACCCGGTCTTGAATACCATTCCAAGCACCTAAGATTACGATCGGAGTTAAAAAAGTTGTTAGTAAAACGAGCCACAATGAAATGCCATCTATACCAAGGTGATAACTAATTCCAAATCTTTCGATCCAAAGATGTTTTTCTACCATCTGAAGTTGGGCAGTTCCTTTATCAAAGTTCGTAAGGATCGTAAGACTGACTATAAATTCAACGATTGAAAATCCAAGAGCCGCAAACCTCAAAGTTTTTGATTGCGGCCAGAACACCAGGATCAGTGCACATAGTAATGGAAGAAAAACGACGGTGGTTAATAACATACGTTTATATCCTTGTTATCAAGTAACTCAATATCACAACGATACCGACTGCCACGTACATGGCATATTGCTGTAGGTTTCCATTTTGAAGGTTTCTAACGATACCTCCGGCACTTTTCACTAAATCTGAAATCCAATATGTACATTTGTCGATAAAGTTGACGTCAATGTAGTACCAAATGTTTTTAGATATCTCGACGATGGGATTAATAATTCCTGCGAAATAAAATTCATCAACATAGTATTTGTTGTAAACTGCTGTATGAACCGGCCCCAAAGCTTTTGCGACCTTTCCTGGCATTTCTGTTTTACGAACATAAAATTGGTACGCAATGATCGCCGAGATTGTTGCAATTGCAACCGAGACTCCCATTAGTAACCATTCCGTTTCCGGGTCACCTTCGGTTATTCCAGGAATAGCTTTCATTACCGGTCCTAACCAATTTCCTAGAACGTTTTCCGGGTGTCCAGGTAGTACGGCCCCAATCACGTGGGGGATTCCAACCCATCCACCAATTATAGATAAAATTCCAAGTACAATTAATGGTAATGTCATTAACCACGGAGATTCGTGGGGGTGAACCGAAGCTGGTACCCGACTTTTTCCCCAAAAAGTTAAACACATTAGTCTTGTCATATAAAATGCTGTCATCGCAGCACCTAAAGCTCCCATTGCCCACAACACCGGGTGGCCTAATGGAGAATGAAAAGACATCCAAAGTATTTCATCTTTAGAAAAGAATCCCGCAAAAGGTGGAATTCCGATAATTGCTAACCAACCAAATAAAAAAGTGATGTGCGTGATGGGCATATATTTTCTGAGACCGCCCATTTTTCGAATATCTTGTTCTTCATGCATAGCGTGGATTACAGAGCCCGATCCCAAGAACATTAATGCTTTAAAAAATGCGTGGGTCATAAGATGGAACATTCCCGCACCAAAGGCACCTACACCAACTGCTAAAAACATATAACCCAGTTGTGACACCGTTGAGTAAGCGAGAATTTTTTTAATATCCCATTGGGTAATACCGATTGATGCTGCAATCACGGCCGTTAATCCACCGATAGTTGCAATGATCATCATTGTATTTGGAGCTGAAATAAATAATCCGTTTAACCGGCATATCATATATACACCGGCAGTAACCATCGTTGCAGCATGGATCAGGGCAGAAACCGGAGTCGGACCAGCCATTGCGTCCGGAAGCCAAACGTATAAAGGAATTTGTGCTGACTTACCAGTAGCACCAATAAATAAAAATAAAGTTCCCAATGTTGCAGCACCCATCCAAGAAGTTTCTGCAACTGCGGGAGCTAGTGCATTTAGTTCCTGAAGATCAAGTGTCCCGAAAGAGAAAAATAGGACAAACATTCCTAAGATAAAAGCAGCATCACCAATTCTGTTTGTGATAAACGCCTTCATTCCCGCTGCGGCTTTTTGATCATCCGTAAACCAGTAACCGATTAGAAGATAAGAACAAAGTCCAACACCTTCCCAGCCAACGAACATAGTTAGCAAGCTGTCACCCAAAACTAGAATTAACATGTTAAATACGAAAAGATTTAAGTAAGAAAAATATTTCGTCACACCTTTATCGTGGTGCATGTATTCAATGGAAAATAAATGGATCAATAATCCAACGCCAGTAATGATTAAAATCATCACCGCGCTTATTTGATCAACTAAGAAACCTGCGGAAATCCTTAATGTATCAACTGTGATCCATTCAAAAAAGCGAACATGAATTTGGCGTGTTTCAACGGGAAGATTTAATAGCTCGATGAAAAGTAAGATTGAGCAAACAAATGAGATCCCTATCGCGGTACTTGCAATTCCCCCGGATAAGTAAGCATTTGGTCTATTATATCTGACACCATTAATGATGAATCCCACCAGGGGACACAAAATAAGAAGGCCAATTAGTAGTTCGTTATTCATGCTGCCTATCCTTTGAGGTGTTCGAAGAAACGGATATTAACTTCTCGGAAACGTTTAAAAATCGTTACGGCTAATGCCAATCCAACAGCGGCTTCAGCGGCTGCGATGGTCATGACGAAAAATACTAAGATGTGGCCATCGACATTCGCCGTAAATTTACTAAAAGCGATAAACGTGATGTTTACCGCGTTTAACATTAATTCAATCGACATAAGCATAACGATTACGTTTCGGCGCATTAGTACACCGATCATTCCTAAAGAAAAAAGAATGCTCGATAATATAAGGTAGTGATCAAGTCCTATAATAGTTAAGAAATCAGTGTTTAGCATGCGTGCCCCCTTTACTACGAGCAAGCGCAACGGTGCCTACTGCAATAACTAAAAGTAAAACGCCTAAGGCTTCAAATCCAAAAAGATGTTTAGAAAATAAACTCATTCCAAGTTCTTTGGTTCGGTCATGCATTGGGGCCGCAGCTCCGTCGGTAGTTTGGATAGCTCCGGTACTTAAGGTTATTGCTCCGATAATCAGACCGGCAATTAATCCAACCGATGCTAGTTTCAAACCGCCTGAAAAAATGCCTCTGGAAAATGCTTTTAATTCACCACTTAAATCAAAAAGCATTAGTACCATGACAAATAAAACCATTACGGCGCCGGCATAAACAATTAACTGAACTCCGGCGATAAAGTACGCACCTAATGTAATAAAAATTGCGGCTACCCCAACCATTGTCATTGCTAAAGAAAGGGCGCAAAAAATTGGATTCGCAAAAAGTATGACTGCAAGGCCACTTCCTACCGTAACCAACGCTAGAAACCAAAAAAGTAAAGCTTCTCCCATATTATTGCCATCCTTGTAGAATAAAAATTACTACAGCAGTTGCAATCGTGTTTCCTAAAGCCCATGGAAGCATGGTTTTCCAACCAAGATCCATTAACTGATCATATCTAAAACGTGGCAATGTCCACCTAACCCAGATGAAAACCCACAAAAGGAAACCAAATTTCACGTTGTACATTAAAAAATGAATCAAAGCTGCAAGGCCTGTAGCTCCGGCCTCGGAAGATGTAATGCTGGCAGTCCAAGAATGTAATTCTTCTGGTGTAACTCCGGGAATTAAGTATCCACCTAAAAAGAAGGTAGTAACTAATCCGGCCGCGATCATCATGTGTCCATATTCACCGATGAAAAACATCAGCATTTTAAATCCACCGTACTCGGTGTGGAATCCGGCGACTAATTCCGCTTCACCTTCGGCCAAGTCAAAAGGTAGGCGATTTGATTCTGCAAAGGTGGCAGCAAAGAAAATGATGAATGCTAATGGTTGAAAGAAAATTCCCCAGTTTGGAAACCACCAAGGACCTGTAATAGTGTGTCCAAAGGCGACAAACTGAAGCGGACCGGTTTGGGCATTGATCATTTCGGATAAATTAAAAGTTCCGTAAAGTAAAATTACACCGACGATAGATAAACCAAGTGCAAGCTCGTAACTAATGATCTGGGCACTGGCACGAAGTGCTCCTAATAAAGAAAATTTACTTCCCGATCCCCAGCCCGCCATCAATATCGTGTAAGCAGCTAATGAAGATACTCCCAATATGAAAACGATCCCTACATTCATATCGTAACCTTGAACGCGGAAGGTATACGGTCCCCATGATTGACCGAACATTTCGAAAGCTTCAACCAAGATTGGGCTCGCCATCGGAATCGCACAATAAGCAAGCGTCGCTGGTATCAATGCAAATACGGGTGCTGCATAAAATAAAGATCTAACGGCACGATCCGGGGCGAAGTCTTCTTTTTTAAGAAATTTGACGGCATCAGCAAGTAATTGCATTAATCCCAAAGGGCCAACGCGGTTAGGACCAAAACGATTTTGAATGAAGGCTGACCCACGACGTTCTAACCAAACTAAAATTGGAACTGCTTGGACCATCATAACGAAAACAAGAACGAGCTTTATACAATTGACGGTTATTTCAAAGATGTCGCTACCCATTTAGTCCCACTCCAGCGCTTTCGATTTAATTTCCCAGAAAAGTCCGTAGATGAATATAAGAAGGAAAATGCCCATCGAGCCTAAAACGAAAAGGCCAGATCCTTGAGCGATGAAATCCTTAAAGGTTATGGCCCAAGGGTACATAAAAATGATTTCGATATCGAAAAGGATAAAAAGGATCGCAGTTAAATAAAATTTTACAGAAATTTTTGTATCTGATTTTTCTTCACCGGGAATACCGCACTCGTATACATCGCGCTTAGCCTGGCTGTTATTCATTCGTCGGCCGCCGATGGCGCGGGCGATAAAAATCAGGGCTGTACCGAAAAGAGCTATGAAGATTGCCAAGAATATGACACCACCTAACGGCACACGTCCCCCTATACAAAGATGTTATCTTTTCCTTTTTTGTTATATCATCGTTTCCTTGAATTCCAACCATTAAGACATGGAGCGCATTCGTAAATGAAGTTCGAACCTCTACGCACACATCTCGCAAATATTTTGCACAGAGAAGCTGAGATAAAAAATCATCAGTTGCGTGTTGTGGGATCACGTTCAAACTTTCAGTTAGCACTTACATTGCTCTCACGTATCGAAATTAAAACGAACAACTTGCCGCATTTAGTTATAACTTCTAGTTTAACGGAAGCCGAGGAATTTAAAGACACTATTTTATCTTTAGAACCGCATAGTAATATAATTATTAACGCAGAGTATGATGTTTCTCCGTACTCAGGTCTCTATCCGAATCCATCAATGGCCGGAAAGAGACTGCAATTTATTTCCGCACTTTTAAAAGAATCTCCGCACACGATTTTAATAACTTCATTGAAAGGTTTATTGCAAAAAACTTTACCGTTTGATGAGTTTGCAAAACTACAATTTGAATTAAAAAAAGGGCAGGAACTATTGCCCCAAATTGTCGAGCGACTTCAAGATATGGGATACGAAAATGTTCCTTACGTTGAAGAGATGGGTCACTTCGCGTGGCGCGGGGGAATCATCGATATTTATTCTCCATCGCACCGATTACCAATTCGCATCGAACTCTTCGGCGACCAAATTGAAAGCATGAGATTGTTTAATCCGCAAACTCAAGAGCGGGTTGAAGAAATAAGCCATTGTGAAATTAGCGTACCGAAAGAAATTATTTTTTCTGATGATAACGTAGAGAACGCTTTAGAAAAAATGCGCCAGTTTTACCAGAGTAAAACATCAAAAACCGAAGATCTTGACGATATTTATCGTTCGCTTGCGCAAAAACAAAGATTTCAAGGCAATGAATTCTTTCTTCCGTTCTTTTATGAAAAACCGCAAAACATCTTAGATTATTTGTCTGCGCCGATTAATTTATGGTGGCTTGATTATAACCGCGTCCAAAATACCTGGGAAGATACCCTTCAGGAATTAAATTCTGAAATGGCAGAAGGTGAATCCCTGGTTCAGGTGCCAATTTCATCATTATTCGTTTCTTTGAACGATATAAAATTACCGGAAAAATCTGACGAAATCAGATTTCAGATTGTTTCCGAGCTGACTGAAAATGATCCATTCAAAGATATTGAATGGAGAACGGTTCCCCTTACTGATTTTAAAAATACACTTCGAAATTTTGAGCCGGGCGGAGACGACTGGATTAATTTTGTGCACGAAAGAATATCTACTTGGAAAAAACAAGATTTTTCGATTTTCTTCTGTTGCCGAACTCCTACTCAAGCGCAAATTCTTCAAACTTCACTGGAAAAAATGAATTGGAATTCCAGAATTCACCGCGAAGAAGACCGCCTGTGGGATACATGGATTAACGAACAACGGGATAATGATAAAATCATCGATATTATTATTTTCGAAATCCATGAAAGCTTTCGAAGTGAAGGTGATAAATTCATATTTATTTCTAGCGATGATATGTGGGGCGCTAAAGCAAGATCACGGGCCACCACCGGATCCGAAGAATTTCAAAAAGCGGCCCGAAGACTAAATTTTGCTGATTTAAAACCAGGTGATTTGATCGTTCATATAAAGCATGGAATCGGACAATATGATGGTCTTAAGAAAATGACCATTAATGGTGCTGATTCTGAATTCATTCAGCTTTCTTACAAGGATAAAGATAAACTTTATCTACCCGTATACAGAATTGGACAGATTCAAAAATATTCAAGTTCTGTCTCTCAGGTACCTCTTGACCGGCTAGGTGGAACTGCTTGGGAAAAAACAAAACTTAAAGTTACCAGTCATATTAAAGATATCGCGGCCGAATTATTGGCCCTTTATGCAAAACGGGCAGAAATCAAACGTGATCCTTATATCTTTAACAGTGTTGCTGAAAATAGATTTGATCTTGAATTTCCCTACGAGGAAACGGCTGATCAGCTTCGGGCGTTAAGTGATATTAAAAAAGATATGTTAGGTGATAAACCCATGGATCGCTTGGTTTGTGGGGACGTAGGTTTTGGAAAGACAGAAGTCGCTATGCGCGCGGCATTTTGGGCAGCCGAAAACAAACGGCAAGTTGCCGTACTTGCACCGACAACAGTTTTAACTTTTCAGCATCACGAAACTTTTAAGAAACGTTTTGCAAATTGGCCAATGAAAATTGAAGTATTAAATCGCTTCGTATCAAACAGCGAAGCTAAAAAAATACTTCAAAGAACTAAAGATGGAGAAGTTGATATTTTAATCGGTACACACAGGATTTTAAGTAAAGATGTTTTATTTAAAGACTTAGGGCTACTGATTGTTGATGAAGAACAAAGATTTGGTGTAACTCATAAAGAAAGGGTAAAAAAACTTAAAACCACAGTTGATACTCTGACTTTATCTGCGACTCCGATACCAAGAACTCTTAATATGGGTCTCGTCGGGATCAGAGATTTAAGCCTAATAAATACAGCACCAGTTGACCGCTTACCGACCCGAACTTTTATTTGTAAATTTGACGAGGACTTAATCAGGCGGGCTGTCGAATCAGAAATAAAAAGATCAGGGCAAATTTATTTTATTCATAATCGAATTCAATCGATTTATGGTTTGGCTGATAATTTAAGGCGAATAATTCCAAACGTCAGACTCCGCGTTGCCCACGGACAAATGCCAGAAGAAGAGCTGGAAAACACGATGCTGGCGTTCTTTAATCACGAAATTGATATTCTGGTATGTACGGCGATTGTTGAGTCGGGAATGGATGTTCCAAGGGCAAATACGATGTTTATCGATCAAGCCCAAATTTTTGGTTTAAGCCAACTTTATCAATTAAGGGGAAGAGTTGGACGAAGTAAGTTAAGAGCATATTGCTATTTAGTGTTACCGCGTGGGAAAAAATTGGAACCCGTCGCAGAGGAAAGACTAAAGGTAATTCAAGAAAATACCAGCCTTGGCAGCGGAATTAAAATTGCCCAGTATGATCTTGAACTCCGGGGTTCAGGAAATATTTTGGGTGACGACCAATCAGGGCACATTAATTCCGTTGGCTACGAATTATATATGGATCTACTAAATGAATCACTAGCAGAGATGAAGGGTGAACCTACCGAAGACATGGAACTGGATCCAGAGATCAATTTACGTGTTCCCGCACTTATTTCTGACAAATACATTTCTGATATCAGAATTCGCTTAAGTTACTATAAAGGTTTGGCAGAGATTGAAACCTCAGAAGATTTAGATTCCATCGAAAATGAATTAAAGGAACAATTTGGTCCGATTCCAGAGGAAACAGTTAATTTAATGGGATTAATGTTAATCCGTTTATTGTGTAAAACTCTGGGGGTAAAAGATGTTAGTGCAGGGGTAAAATCCATTTCTCTTTTATTTTCAGAGAAAACCCGATTGAAACCAGAAACTGTTATTGGTTTAGCTTCCAGGGACAACAAAAAGTATTCAATTACGCCTGATAACCGGCTTAATATCCGCATGAACACAATTACTTGGTCCCATGTTCATGAAGAAATTAGTTACTTACTAAAATTAATTTAAATTAGAATTCAAAGCGCATTCCTGCGCCCCAAGTGAATTCGGTACTTGTATCGGGGTCATCACCATTAGCGGTTAATGCATACTTAGATAGAAATAAGTCGACATAAGAGTTTTCTAATCCATAGTCAAAAAGTGCTGTTCGTGCAGCTTTTGGATCAGCGCCGTTCATTTGAATCAATAGACCCAGCATATAGTGCTGTCCGATTCCGGTTGTGACGGTATCGGTAACTTCACTACCATTTATATCAAAGTAACCGTCCGTTAATTCCATATTGTACAGATTTACACCAGCATAAGGCGCAATCCATGGTTCTGAAAAAACGTTATCCATTACGTAGGTAGCTCCAACTGACTGGCGCTTCACATTTAGAGTGCGCTCCGTGCCGGAAAGATCATCAGATAGATCAAAGTATCCGTAGGCACCTTCTAAAATGACTGAACCTAACGAGAAATTATATTTATAACCAATTCGAAATGTCGGTAAGTAAATTGGATCTGTTCCATATACTTCATCGTAATTTTGATAGACGCCAGTAACTTCTGATTGCAGATTTTCTAATAAGATTCTCTCTAGATGTAATGCGAATTCCCAGCCATGGGTTTCTCTGCGTTCTTTATAGGGAAGCAAAAGTCTTTCTGCCGACATGACAGCAACTTCTTCATCGTCTTCCACGTAAATTTCATCATCATTCGAAATTTCTTGTTGCGGTTCTGGGCGAGATTCCGGTGCTGCAGGTGTTGCTACAACTTCATCAAGCTCTTCTTCTGCTGTCATTTCTGTAGGTGCAGTTCTTTGCTCGGGAACATCAACTATTTCAACGTCTTCAGGATTCACAACTTCAATTGGTGGTGATGTTAAAGCAGGTTGTGCAACTGGCGCCGGTGCAGGAACATTAGGTTGTTCAATTGGTGCTGCCTGCAACACTTCCGGTTTTTGCGGCGGTAGGTTTTCCGTTGCGGGATCAGCTGTTTCAAAATTTTCTGCACCCACGTCAGAACCTAATTCATCCGTTAATTCTGGGTCATCAACCGGTTGTGAATAAGCGGGCGTACCCAAGAATAAACCTAAATAAACTATTGTAGATAATAATATTTTTGCCATGCCTTAAAAGGATAACGTACCCCCATAGGGTTTGTTGAAACTTTTTAGGACTGGGTAGACTTAAGTCAGTTAAAATTTATTGAATTTTCAGTTTTCAGAGGAGAATTAGTGTGGTTTTACACCGATTAATTCAAGGTCTGCACGCAATCTTGCGGCTTCACGCTGAGCCTTTTCCCATTCTTCGTCGTTTAATGAAACTGTTCCTAACGTTTGATCAACTGCTTGAAGCTCTTTTTCAGCTTGGCTTTGGTCTACTTCGTTAGCCAGGTCTGCAGAGTCGGCTAAAATACTAACTCCGCTTGGGAATACTTCACAGTATCCACCGCTAACAACGGCTTTTTCAAAAACGTCTGAACCTTTTAATCTCCAACGAAGAATTCCTGTAGTTAGGGTAGTTACCAACGGAGCATGACCTGGTAAAATATTGAGCTCGCCCTTAAAGGCAGGAACAATAACTTCCTCGATCTCTTGTTGGTAAACTAATTTTCTTTCTGGCGTTAAAAGGTTCATTTTCATTTTTAGTTACCCTTGTAGTTTCTTAGCTTTTTCAACAGCCTCTTCAATTGTTCCAACCATGTAGAACGCTTGTTCTGGTAAAGAATCATGCTTTCCATCGATGATCGCGCGGAAACCTTTTACGGTATCTTTGATATCAACGTATTTACCAGGCATACCGGTAAACTGTTCGGCAACGAAAAACGGTTGAGATAAGAAACGCTGAACACGGCGAGCACGTCCCACAACTAATTTATCTTCTTCAGATAATTCGTCCATCCCAAGAATCGCGATGATATCTTGAAGTTCTCGGTAACGTTGAAGAATAGATTGAACGTCACGAGCTGTTTTATAATGTTCTTCACCCACGATACCTGGATCAAGAATTCGGGAAGTAGAAGTCAGTGGATGAACCGCCGGAAAAATCGCCATTGCCGCGATATCACGATCAAGATTCGTCGTCGCATCCAAATGGGCAAACGTAGTTGCCGGAGCTGGATCCGTATAATCATCCGCCGGAACGTAAACCGCTTGAACGGAAGTTACTGATCCTTTTTTAGTCGAAGTAATACGTTCCTGAAGAGTTCCCATCTCTGTACCTAAAGTAGGTTGGTAACCCACGGCAGATGGAATACGTCCCAGTAATGCCGATACTTCCGCACCCGCTTGAGTAAATCGGAAAATATTATCAACGAAGAAAAGTACGTCTTTATTTTCAACGTCACGGAAATATTCCGCAACTGTAAGACCTGTCAGAGCAACGCGCGCACGAGCTCCGGGAGGTTCGTTCATCTGACCGAACACTAGCGCTGTCTTATCGATAACGCCTGATTCTTTCATCTCTCTCCAAAGATCGTTTCCTTCACGAGTTCTTTCTCCCACGCCCGCAAATACAGAGAATCCTCCGTGTTCAGTTGCGATATTTCGGATTAACTCTTGGATCAAAACTGTCTTACCAACGCCCGCTCCGCCGAATAATCCGATCTTTCCACCCCGAGAATACGGCGCTAGAAGATCCACAACTTTGATACCGGTCATCAACATCTCTGTTGCTGTCGCTTGATCTTCAAAGCGTGGTGCCGTTCTGTGAATTGGCCAAGATTCTTTTGCATTAACTGGTCCGCCACCATCAATAGGATCTCCGATCACATTAATGATTCGGCCCAATACCTCGCGTCCTACAGGGGACATAATCATGTTTCCAGTGTCCGTTACTTTTTCACCGCGAACTAAACCTTCGGTAGAGTCCATGGAAATAGTTCTAACAACATTGTCCCCCAAGTGCTGGGCTACTTCTAAAACTAAGTTATTAGCTTCATCAGAGATGATTTTGTTAGTTACACGAAGTGCAGAGTTGATCGCAGGTAAAGATCCTGCTTCAAATTCAACGTCCACAACCGGACCCAAAACTTGTTTAATTTTTCCAGTAGCCATTTTTTACCTCATCCGTTTAGTGCTTCAGCACCGCTAGTGATCTCGATAAGTTCCGTCGTGATTTTCTCTTGTCGGGCCTTATTGTAAGTTAAAGTTAAAATTTGAATCATTTCTTTAGCGTTATTAGTCGCGTTTTCCATGGCAGTCATACGTGCACCGTGTTCGGAAGCAACACTCTCTGACATCGCCCGGTAAACTTGAAGATCGAAATGCTTTATTAAAAGCTGTTCGATGATAACTTGTGGTTCTGGTTCGAAAATCAAATCTTGAGCAAACTGCTGGTGATTTTGTTCAGCACCAAACGAATTCGACTCAACACTGATAGGAATCAAAGTTTCACAATTTACAACCTGGGAAATGGCAGATTTAAATTCATTATAAATCAATCGAACTTCATCGTATTCGCCCGCTAAATATTTCTTTAACAACTGTTCAGCAACTTTCGAAGCTAAAGGGTAAGAAATATCCTTATCCAACTTACTTATATAATGAACTGGTGTGATTCCTTTTTTTATAAAGTAATCATGACCGCGGCGTCCGATGAAAAATAAATCAATTTTTTCATTTCCGGCTGGTCTGTCTTTTATATAGTTTTCCGCAAACTTAATAATACTGCTGTTAAAAGCACCCGCTAGTCCGCGATCAGAAGTGACCACAACTAGTAATACTTTTTTAACTTCAGTTTTTTTCTCCATCAATGGATGGGTGATTTTCTGAGTTAGGGCGATATCGGCAATGACACTTTTCAAAGCTAAAGCATAGGGGCGCATATTTACGATATTATGCTGCGCCTTTCTTAACTTTGCCGCAGACACAAGCTTCATCGCTTTTGTGATCTGCTGAGTATTTTTTGTCGATTCGATTCTAGCTCGAATCTCCTTTAGATTTGCCATGTATTAGCTCTTCCGGCCTGGTTGGAAAATAGCTTTAAATTCATCCAATGCACCAACTAGAATTTTTTTGTTCTCGTCAGTAATTTGTTTTTTCTCGGAAATGTTTTTCGCAATGTGCGAGTATTTCTGATTCATGAATTCTAACATTTCTTTTTCATATCGGCGAACATCAGTTTCTGGATAAATATCCAAGTAACCTTGAGTCGCGGCAAAGATAGAAAGAACCTGGTTTTCAACCGAAAGTGGTTGGTATTGACCTTGTTTTAATAGCTCAACTAACCGACGACCACGCGCTAATTGTTGTTGAGTTGCTTTATCTAGATCAGATGCGAATGCAGCAAATGCTTCCATCGCGCGGTATTGGGCAAGTTCAAGTTTGATAGAACCAGAAACCTGTTTCATCGCCTTAATTTGCGCAGCTCCACCCACCCGTGAAACGGATTTACCTACGGATACCGCTGGACGAACCCCTTTATAAAATAAATCTGTTTCAAGGAAGATCTGACCATCAGTGATCGAAATAACGTTTGTTGGAATGTAAGCAGAGATATCCCCCGCTTGAGTTTCAATGATTGGAAGAGCAGTTAAAGAACCGCCACCTTTATCATCAGACAATTTCGCCGCACGCTCTAATAAACGACTGTGTAGATAAAATACGTCTCCTGGATAAGCCTCACGACCCGGAGGACGACGTAATAAAAGTGAAATCTGACGATAAGCCTGAGCTTGTTTTGTTAGATCATCATAAATAATTAGGGCGTGTCTTCCGGTATCACGGAAATATTCCGCCATTGTCGTACCAGAGTAAGCAGCTAAGAATTGAAGTGGAGCCGGATCAGATGCACCAGCCGCGATAACGGTAGTGTATTCCATCGCGCCCGCAGCACGAAGTTTTTCAACCACGACCGCGATCGTGGATTGTTTTTGTCCGATAGCTACGTAGAAACAATGAACGTTTTGGCCTTTTTGATTAATAATTGTATCGATCGCGATTGCCGTTTTACCCGTTTGACGATCTCCGATGATTAATTCCCGTTGTCCACGACCGATTGGAATTAATGAGTCGATTGCTTTAATACCAGTTTGAAGTGGTTCGCCAACTGGCTGTCTAAATACGATACCGGGAGCTTTTAACTCCACGATTCTAGAATGAGTTGTATTGATTGGACCTTTTCCGTCAATCGCAACACCTAGTGGATCAACGACGCGTCCAAGTAATGCTTCACCTACCGGAACTTGAACGATTTTTTTTGTACGTTTAACGATGTCGCCTTCTTTAATCGCGCGATCTTCACCGAAAATAACGATACCTACGTGGGAATCTTCTAAGTTTAGAACCATTCCGTAAACTTGTCCTGGAAACTCTACTAGTTCTCCGGCCATTACATTTTCTAATCCATAAACGCGGGCAACCCCGTCACCCACGGAAAGAACGTGTCCAGTTTCGGTGATTTCAACTTTTTTATTATATTGAGAGATTTGTTCTTTAAGTACCCGGCTAATCTCGTCAGCTCTGATTTGTACGTTTTCCATGTAAGTATCTTCTCCTTAAAAATTTCTTATTTTCTGGTCAGGTTTTCTGTAAGTTTATTTAAATGATTTTGTAAGCTGTCATCGAAGGTAAATCCCGCAACTTCAGCCACTAATCCGCCCACCAGCTCTGGGCTTTCTTTATAGGTAAATTGAACCTTAGATTTTAAAATCTTTTCGAATTCTGATTCCAAACGTTTAACCAATGCCTCATCGACCGGAAAAGCTGCGCGGATAACCCCACGTTGAATTCCCTGTTCATGGTCTAATAATTCATGCATGTCTGAAATAATTGGACCCAGGCTAGAAAAGCGATGGTTTTTAATCAAGATATCTAAAAAAGAAACGGTCTCTTCAGAAAGTTTGCTATTTTCAGTCGCCTTTTTAAAGCTCGCAATTTTAGTTGAAGTCTCTGTTAAAGGATCATCAAAAAAATTACGAACGACATTATCTGTGTGCGTACCTTTATATACAGTTTCTAGTTCACCCAACACAGCTCGCGTGTTTTCTTTGGTTTTGGTAACTAAGTAAAGTGCTTTAGAGTATTTTTTTGAAATTGCGCTGCTCATAGGCTTACTTCCTTAATTGAAGTAGCAAATTTATCTTGTAGGTTTTTATGATCCGTTTGACCAACATCTTTTTGAAGTAACTTTTTAGCATCTGAAACCGCAGTCAACATTGCTTTATGGCGAAGTTGGTTTTTAGCTTTTTCCCACTCTAGGCGCATGTTTTCTTTTGAATCTCGTAAAAGTTTAGCGGCCATTTCCTGGGCCTCGCGGATTGTATCTTTTTTCATATCCGCTGCTTGGGCGCGGGCACGCTCGATGGATTCTTGTGAAGTTGAAGTAAGAATGTCTAATTTATGGGAAAGCTCTAAATAGTTTTTTTCGGCTTCTTGTTGGATTAACTGAGACTTAGCGGCTTCTTGAACAAATTGTGCTCTTCGAGCGGCAAAAAATTCGACTACTTTTTTTCTAAGTAAAAAGAAAAGAGCTCCAAATAAAACAAGGATATTTGCAGCCTGCCAAAATACGACTGTAGGGACCCCGTGCTCATCGTGTCCGGCATCGTGTCCACCGCTGGCAGCGAAGACCTTTGTTACTAACAAGAAAGAACTGAAGACTAAAATTTTCATGAGCTTCCTACTTTCCCAATACTTTTTTAACTATTTCGGAAGTGATGTCTTGGGATTGGGTTTTAAGTTGAACTGTCGCTTGAGTGACTTCTTTTTCAATAGCAAGATTATTTGAATCCATTAACGAAGCCACTTGTTGTTTCGCTTGGTCGACAATTTTATCGTACTCTTGAGCGGCTTCTTTTCGGATGGTTTGGTAAATTTCTTGGATACGGCTGTGAACTTCTTTGGCTTTGTTTTGGTAAGCGGAATTCACTTCATTATATTTATTGCGATATTCTTCGGCCACTTGTTCAGTGCCCTTTGTTTTTTCTTCGCGTTTTTCAAGTGCTTGAGCGTAAGGTGCGAATACATACAAACTAAGAAACGAGAACATACATATATAAATGATGAACTGAATAAAGAATGTTTCGTTAACACCGAGCTGTGACAAAAGTGACATAGTTTAGACCCTAGAGTTGTTTGAAAGGGTCTAACATTTCAGTATTATATAGGCAAGATTTAATCAGGGATTGGGAATGAAGGAAGCTCCTTCGAAAACTACACCTTCTTCAATTTTTAAACTTGGTGATGTAACGGTTCCTTTGAACACTGCAGGTGGTAACATTATAACGCGTTTGCGCGCAAATAAGTTTCCCTCTACTTTGCCTTTAATGATCACAGTTTCTGCTTCGATTTGTGCAACAACTAATGCTGATTCATTGATGATGACAGTGTCGTGGGTAAAAATCTCACCTTTAAATTCACCGGAAATTTGCGCCGCACCTTCAAACGTTAGTTTTCCTTCGAAATACGAACCTTCGTCGAGAAGTGCGGTTATGTTTTGAGAAAAAACATCGTTCATTATTTTCATCGTTTGGTAATCCAACCTTTTTTGATGTTTTCAGTTATTTCTGAAAGTTCATCATCAGAATAGAAGTTAATACTGATGGAGCCTTTTCCGTTTTGGTATTTAATTTCCACTTTTCTTGCTAAAGCTCTTTGTAGGTCTTCTTGAAGACCCTTGACGAGATTAATTCTGATTTCATCACCTTTTGACTTTGATTCTGGAACTTCTTCACCTTTGTTTAAAGCTTTGATTTTACTTTCTAACTGGCGAACTGACATGGGGTGATTGGCTACTTCTTCAGCAACTTTTAAAATTTGATCTAAGTTTTGAAGTCCTAATAAAACTTTTGCGTGACCTAGTGATAAACTACCGCTGGAAATCAGATTTTGAACTTTTTGGGGAAGACTTAAAACGCGTAATGAATTTGTGATTGTCGCCCGGTCTTTTCCGACTTTCTCTGCGATTTGCTGATGAGATAAACTAAATTCGAGAGCCAGCTTTTGGTAAGCTTTTGCTTCTTCGATAGCATTTAAATCTTCACGTTGGATATTTTCGATAATCGCTAGCTCGAGCGAAGCTCTATCATCGAGATTTCGGATTATAACCGGTACTTCTTGTAGTCCTGCAAGTTGGGCTGCCCGCCATCTTCTTTCACCGGCTATGATTTCAAACTGTCCCGTTGATCCTCTTCGGGCAACGATTGGCTGTAAGATTCCGTGCACTTTGATTGATTGAGATAATTCTTCTAGTGGTGCTTTATTGAATTGTTCACGAGGTTGGGTCGATCCAGCTTTCAGTTTTTCGATGGCAATTTGCCAGACCTTGTTTTCAGAAGTCCCAATATCCTCTTTTACCGGAGCCAGCTTTTGAGGTTCACGCGGTATTTCTCGAGGTTGAGGTTTTTGTTCGGCGATATTGGTAGGACTTAAAAGGGAACCCAGTCCGCGACCCAAACCTTTTCGTTTGTTTTGGCTATCGTTAATAAGATCAGACATTTAGGTCTCCAGATGATGTGTGTGTGTTTTTACTTTCTTGCTTCGTTTCGTTCGAGCGGCTGCCGACTTCCTTCGCTAAATCCAAATATTTTAACGCTCCTACTGATTTAGGATCGTAAAAATAGATTGGTAAACCATGGCTTGGAGCTTCGCTTAAACGAACGTTTCTTGGAATAATGCTGGAAAAAACTTTGTCGCCAAAGTGGGTTTTAATTTCTGATACGACCTGGTGACTTAAATTATTTCGGGTATCAAACATTGTTAATAAAATACCCTCTATATGTAGGTCGGGATTAAAATTCTTTTTAATTAGTCCCGCCGTATTTAATAATTGAGACAGTCCTTCCAGAGCGAAATATTCACATTGTAGAGGTACCAAGAAACTTTGGGCCGCAGTTAATGCATTCAATGTTAAAAGTCCTAACGATGGCGGACAGTCGATAATTATGAAGTCGAATTTTTCCTGCGAGTTTTCCAATGCACTTTTTAAACGGTATTCTCTTAAGGGCACATCGACCAACTCGATTTCTGCACCGACTAGATCCGGATTTGCCGAAATTAGGAAAAGATTTGGAAATTGTGTCTTTACGATACACTCATCGACAGAAGCTTCACCAATTAGGACGTGATAGGCGTTTTTCTCGTAGGTTTCGTGCTTTTTAACACCTAAGCCACTAGAAGCATTTCCCTGGGGGTCCATATCGATTAAAAGTGTTCTTTTGCCGATTTGCCCTAGACCTGCGGCCAGATTTACGGATGTCGTAGTCTTTCCAACCCCGCCTTTTTGATTCGCAATACATATAACTTTCATAGATTCCGCCTTATTGGGTCTAATATCCGTATTTATATGGACCTTTATCAAGGTTTTTTTATTTTTACCGATATGTTCCACGTGGAACTAAAGTATCTAGTCATGCTGTTTTTTAGCGCTTTTCTAATTTTTGGGTGTGAAAAACCGCCTGAAAACCCTCATTTAACGGATATAATAGCCCAGGATTTTCGGAATCAAGAAGAGGGCACTAGCGCAGCTCTTGTCCAGGTCGAAAAAAACTTGAAAGAGAATATTAACATAATGGCCACTCTTCCTGCTCAATCTAACTTAAGACATTACTATAAAAGCAAAAACGAACAATTCGTCGTAGAACGAGCGAAGCTAAAACAGCAACTAAGGTATTGGAAGGTCCGAATCGAAAATCGCGATGTCAAAGTTGTCTATGAATCAACGAAGGCATTTTATGACGGGCGAAAAATAGCTTCTAATGATGAGGCACAGGCATATGCTGCCACCAAAAAGCTAAGGCAGGCCAAAGTAACGTGGGACCAAAAGAAACGCGTAGCCGAACATAAGGCCTCTTTATCAACCGCACCTACTCAGGCCCCTGCAGGTCACTAAATGTTCCACGTGGAACTATCCAAAATATATTATTTTATGTTTGCTTAATCTTAATAGTCTTTACTACAGCGTATTTTTGCTCACCAATAGGTAGGCGGTACTCAGCTAGAAGTGAAGGTTCAAATGTTGAACAAAGTTGACTAGGTATATCTGCTAACTCCATCCCCCAGTTTTCAGATTTAACATGATACAAGTTACTTGGACTATGCATTAGCCGACGACACAAAATTAAAGTCTTGGTCAAACTACCCACCCCACGCATCATCGCATTCAAAACTGATCCCTGGGGCAGTTTATCAATCTGCACGTTTTGTACTTCGACATTCTTCAATCCTACTAAACCAACGATATTATTAAGGAATTCACATTTTTTTGGGTCAAAATCAACAAGAGTCATCTTAACTTGAGGATAGAGAATCGCGAAAACTAAACCAGGAAAGCCATTGCCTGAACCAATATCAACTATCTCCTTAGATTTCAAATCTGCGAAAATAAGACGGGAAGCTAAAATAGAATCAGCAAAATGAATGGCGTCGGCATTAGCTATCGATTTTATGGGTATCAAATTTAATAAACGATTAGCTTTAATAAGCTCATCCCAGTACGTTTTCAAAACTGCACGGGTAGCTTCCGGAATATCCGGAAACCAACTATCAATTCTCCAATTCGGTACTACGTTTGCGTCTTGCGGATCTACCACTATCAACAACTCCGGATTTATGACCTTTTAAGTATATAAGTATCGCTTGAATCGCGGAAGGGTTAACTCCACTAATGCGCCGAGCTTGGCCTAAAGTTCTTGGTCTAACTTTGACTAACTTATCACTTTCTTCTCTAGAGAGACCCTTTATTGCCTCAAACGCTAGATCTTCGGGCAATTTGAGCTCTTCCATTTTCTTAGTCTTCTCGATGATATCTAATTGGCGCCTCACATAACCATCGTACTTCACTTTGATTTCAACGGTTTCAAGCACTTCGGGATTCTCAGAAAACTCATGACCGAAAAGTTTTAAATCATCAAAAGAGATTTCAGTGCGTCTTAAAAACTCTTCCAATTTTAGAGGCTTCGACAAAATAGGACTATTTAATTTAATTAAAATATCTTGAGTGACCGGATTGGGAACAATTTGATTATTTCGTAATCGACTAAAAACATTTTCTCGAGTCTCGCTTAAGCTAGACATTTTATCCAAATACTCTCTGCCTAGAATTCCCAATTTGCGCGACTTCTCACTCAGGCGATCATAAGTATTATCTTCTCGTAAAACTAACCTATGTTCAGCACGGGAAGTAAACATTCGATAAGGCTCTTTTGTTCCACGAGTGACCAAATCATCGATCAAAACACCTATATAAGCTTCATGCCGTTCAAGAATAAATTCTTCGCGACCTAAAATTTTGTGAGCCGCATTTATTCCAGCCATCAACCCTTGCGCAGCAGCTTCTTCATAACCAGAAGTTCCATTAATCTGACCTGCCAAAAATAAATTCTCTAAAACTCGCGTTTCTAAACGATGAAAAATCTGAGTTGGCTCGATAAAATCGTATTCGACCGCGTAACCAGGACGAACCATCTTAACGTTTTCTAAACCAGGGATAGTCCTTAAAAATTCATACTGAACATCTTCAGGTAAACTCGTAGAAATTCCCTGTAAATAAATCAAGTCAGAGTCTAAACCTTCAGGCTCTAAAAATGTGTGATGAGAAGTTTTATCTTCGAAACGAACAACCTTATCTTCAATACTTGGGCAATAACGGGGACCAACACCCTCAATAACTCCGCAAAACATGGGGCTTTTATCGAGGTTATCTTTTATAATTTGATG
>JAZKJI010000041.1:12556-16393 GCA_040384405.1 Bdellovibrionota bacterium | reverse complement strand
GCTAATTCTTTTTCACGGGTAGTTTGAAGTTCATTCATAAAATCAGTTTCGCTTAATGGCCAATAAGCAATTCCGTCTAAACTTCCGCGGTCACATAAAAGTAACGGGGCCTTTTTTTCAATTTCGATTAATAATTCAAGTTCCCGTTGAACGTAATAAATTGCGCGTTGAGTATGCTTGCGAGCTTCTAAAGATTTTAGGCGGGGATACCCACCACGATATAAAATACTGGCCGCTTCCGGCACTAAACTGACTTGCGATCCCAATTCCTTTTTTAAGGTATCAAGAAGCGTGGTCTTGCCACCGGAAGGTCCTCCGGTGATAGCTAAACAAACCGCAGTATTCATTACAAAGATGATTGCATATCAAAGTAGATACCGCAAACGAAAAGCCAGGCGGTATAGCTGACGTAACATCCAGGAAGGTCTATGGTTTTTGTCGTACCAGACGACCGAGTTTTCGGTATCCAACGCAAATTGGTTGGCCAAGTTCGCCACATCTTTTTCATTTTCAAAGACGGCCTCGACCTCTAGATCATGTAAAAAGCTGCGATGATTATAATTAAGCGATCCCACGCTGGCCCATTGGTCAATAATTGTATATTTAGCGTGCAATACCCGGTTCTGGTATTCAAAGACCTTCACTCCGTGGGCAACTAACTGGTCAATTAATGCTTTGGCCGCCCATTTTACCAGCGGGACATCGGTTAAGTAGGGAAGTACGATTTCAACTTTGACCCCCCGGTCAGTTGCTTTTTGCAAAGCGCGCAAAAGTGAACGACGTGGTAAAAAGTAGGCCGTGACGATTCGAACGTGGTGTTCACTTCGTCGAATCCGCTGCAATAAATCCCGGTAAAGCCAACGGCGATGGAGGGGTTGAAAATTAATTCTAAATAAAGAGGCTTGGGGTTTATACCGCAAATAGCGATCAATAATCCGCGAAGGAAGTTTTTTAAGTGGTTGAATAAAACTTTGATCAGCCGCGCTCCAAACTTCGCGGAAAGAAGTTTGCAAGACTTCAATTTCAGATCCCGTCAAACGCACACCAGTGTCGCGCCACACGGAATCTTTAAAATACTTTCGCGAGTGTACAACGCTGATATTATAGCTTCCGACGTAAGCAATTTCGCTATCAATTAAAATTACTTTACGATGATTGCGACGGTGCAAATTTTTAATCACCGAACCTAACCGGGAAATATTCGGAGTCCAAAATCTGAAAAACCAACCCCAACTGCGGAACAGGGGTTTATAAATCCGAAGGGAAATATTTTTCTTTTCGCATTCGCGCGAGATAAAATCCAAAGCTCCAAGTGATCCAAACCCATCGACGACCATGCGCACCGAAACGCCCCGTAAAACGGCTGCACCAAACTCGTCAAATAACGACTGCGCAAGGACGCTGCGATCAAAAATATAGGTCTCTAAATGGATGGAATTTTTAGCTCTACGAACGTCTGAAATGACACTCGCGAAATATTCATCGCCTTCATGGAAAAAATTAACCGAATCCCAGACCTTTTGCTGCATTGGAACCTATTTTCATCTCGACATTGGGGTCTTGTGAATTACAATAATCCTATGACACGTCTAGTTCTATTTACAATATGTTGGTTAGGTTTATTTACTCAGTTCAATGCTCAAGCTGCTTGGGCCACTGGAAAAACGAAAGTTGGAGTGATCTCTAAACTTTCCCAAGCCGATTTCCAAAAGAATTTAGCTCCTACTTTCGAGAGCAAATGCACTCAATGCGAAATCGTAAATTTAACTGCCTACGATTCAAACGGAAACGCACTCAAAGAAAAAATTTGGCCAACGTTAAACACCGCTTTGGATGAATACGCCATTGTCATGGTCGACTATAACGAAAAGTTAACTCCAGAAAACCAAGGCATCGCCCAAGAAATTTCAAAAAAACTAGTAGGCGATAAACTATTAATCGCATCAACCGGGGAAAGCAGCCCCGGCGAACCAACCTGGCCATTAAAAAAGAGCTTCATGGGCCACGTCCCCCAAGCATTAATCATCGGTCAGCTAACCGAGCGTGAAAGATTACTACCGTCATTATTTTACGGACCCGAGATGCTGACAGCATTGCGATTGCCGCGGGATATGGAAGAAAAAGGCATGGGAGCCGCCCACTTTTTTCTTGCTAGATTCTTGGGTGTTTTTAAGCAGCGTGAACCGCAAGAATGGGTTTCTTATTTGCGTAATTTAAGAGCGAACCATCGCAAACTGTGGCCTGACCTAGGCGACTTCTTCGGTTCACGTTAAACTTTTCAGTGCCGGCCTTCTGTGGTGCTGGCAACTGTGGGCGGTCCGCTGTGCCTGTCTGGGCATTAGTGGGCGGGGATCTGTGTTTTTTAAATAAGAAAAATCACCATTAATAAATTCAATTTTAAAATTTCGAGCGAAAAATTTCAATTCTATTTTTTAAACGAATAAACCGTACGGTAAACGGGACGGGAACGGGTGCGCCGAACGGCTTCGGCTGCGGCCAACGAACCGGCCCCCAAAAAGTTACTAAACCTGCAAAATCCCACATCGCAAAAAACAAAGCCCTCCGAAAAATCATCTCCCCGGAAAAATCTCAATTCTCTCTTGATGGGCTTTCGGAACCCGCTTCTGAATAATTTTTCTCGCTTCGTCGGTTGAATACCTTGATGAGATATGAATGATCACAATTTTTTCTGCATGAACATCATCAAGACGCTCAATCAATTCATCCAAATGAGTGTGTCCCCATTTTTTTGCATTTTCTATTGTCTTGCGGTCATCTAAGTACGTGCACTCCATAATTAAACATTTAGAGTTTTTGGTTTGGGGCGAGACATCTAGAAATTCAATTTGCGTGTCGCCTGTGAATGAGATTAGTGGTGTTCGGATTTTCTCTGCTAGTTGAGCGCCGCTTGCCCTTATTTCTTTTAGTTCGGTTTCGGTTTTTCCGGCGTATTCTGCTTTTAGCCGAGTTTTCTTTTCTACTAAGGTGTAACCGAAGGAATCTACCCGGTGGATTGTTTTGAAAGGTTCGATGTCGTAGCCTTTATTTATTTCGATGGGTTGTTGATCTTTTGCTGGCAAGAAATCGAATTCGTATTCGTGTTTTTCTATTTCTTCCCAAATTCGCATTATTCGGGTTAAGGGTTCGATCAAACTTTCGGGCATATAAAATTTTGCTTTTGGGGCCGAGTTCATCGCTTTTTGCGACAGTATGTATGGAACTCCAGCCGCGTGATCTAAGTGACCGTGACTAAGAAAATATTTTTTTGCGTGGAGGGCGAACGGGTAGCCCTGGGCTACGTCCCATACGATATTCAACTGAGGTAACAGGAACGAAGTTCTGATTCCCGAGAGACTAAGTCCCTGGATCGTCCAATCCTTCCAATTCCAAACGACTCCTGCCTCTACACTCATACCGGGTTTGTTAATACGTCGTGATTTATCCAGCAGTAGGGTGCGCCCGGCTTAAAACCTTCATCAAGCATGATTTGACCGCAACGATCAAAAATAAATTCACTTAAAAACTCTGTGATCAATGATTTTTCATCTTTGTGCAGTTGGCGTAATTGATCAGATGTAGTTAATAATTTATCCAGCTGCTCGCGTTTTGAATGGCTTGGCCAGTTCGGGAAATCACAAACTGATCTTGCCTCATTACTTTTTAAAAATGAATCTGTGATTCCAACGATTTGTTCGATTGTAACATCATCTTTCAATCTGGATTTACATTCCTGCCAAATCTTATCGTGTTTCGGTGACGGATTTTTTTGTAAGGCTTTAAGCAATGGATAAAGTGGAACTTCCACACCCTGAAAAATTGAACTAGAGTTTGTCAAAA
>JAZKJI010000041.1:0-12546 GCA_040384405.1 Bdellovibrionota bacterium | reverse complement strand
CGTTCGCTCACATGTTCTAATTCAACTTTTGACCAACCTTGCAAGTAAGGAGCATAAGATTGCCATTCGAATTCACCACCCATTAAAACTTCGGTTCCGTGGTATCCATACGCTACATAAGAAATACTTCCGCCCTTAGCTTTTGCTTTATCGCGCAGGTCTTTAGTTTTCTCTAGAAGGACTTGGTAGGTAAACGCTGTTACCTCCAAAAAATTCAGCGCACAAAATTTCCCGATTTCAGATTTCCAAAAAGTTTCAGAAGGTAAATACCGGTCACCAACGCCTTTAAAAACCCGGTTCATTAATGGCATAACGATCTTAGTTCGCGGAACGCCACCGGCCATGATATGGGCAATCAATGTGTGTTTGGATAAATCTAATTTTGGTTCTAACTCTTTAACGTACCTATCAACGCGCGCGCGGAAATCTTCTTGGGCGGCTTTTCGCGCTTTTTCAATTTTATCCCAATTGATTTTTACATTTTCCCATTCGCTGAGTTTAACCCCTTCAAGTTCATCAACTGGTTTCCATCCATCCATGTTAAATAAGTCAAAACCCGCTTCTAACGGAATATTGATAAATTGATCAGCTGGCTTTGTGATTTCTTCACCTTGAAGTCCGCGCAAAGTTTGGTCTTTTTCGCGTCTGCCTACGGTTGAGTATATGATTTTCATTTTTCTGGATTCAGCTTCGTCGACCAATCCATTTGCATAACCTCGGCTAAATAATTCCCCGAAAATCACCAATTGATCTTGGGCATTGAAGGGACTGCGGGGTGGATTTTTTCGTAAGGGAATATAGGTCGATTTTTCAGCCATGGGTTATCCTTTATCGCTGGCAAATGCAGCTCTATTTGGATAACGATTTTACGCAAAAACCTCAATGCGCAACGTATCTGAACGGAATAATTTGGAACTAGCGCGTTGGAGAGACCCATACGCCCGGATTACTGTGGGAATGCTCGTAGTAATCCGTTTCGTAAAGCAGGCGTTGAATACTGTTTTCGGTATAGTTATTACTGCTTGGCTTAGTAATTTGGGAACCCATAACCGCTAAAAGCTGTTTATAATCACCGTTCGAACGTAAAGACATAAACCAAGGCTTTGCGCTTGGATCTAAATTATTTTGCAGTGAAGTTTCTTGGCGGGACTCGGTTAAGATATAAAAGTCTTCATTGAACGAATAGTTTTGATTAAAATTCTCGCAGAATAGTAAGCCTTTTTGCAATTTAGATAAGTCTTTGGTGTCAGCAATCTTTTCCAAATTCTTACGGAGTTCATCGGTTCCGCGCTCTTTCATTTTATCAAACGCTTTTAGATACCAAGATCGGGATTTTTGAAGATCAAATATTTTTGAACTAATTTGAACGGCCATACATCGACGGGTCGTTTGGGCTGTAAAATTAAGGGCGTAATGGGACGCTAAAATATTTTTACTTTCATTTAGACCTTGGCGAAGCATTTGGTCTTGGGTTTCGCCTTTAAAGAAATTAACAACGTAGCCGCCCATTAATCCGGCGCTCCCTTTGATGGGACCTGCAGCTCCGCCGGCATTTACGTCAAATCCAAGTCTTCCTTCGGCGCCTTCTCTCCAGGCTTCAGAGAAAGCATAACCCAAACTAAAGTAAGCATTAAAAGTTAATTGCCTTTGATCAGTTTGTTTAACCCGGCTGGATGTAACTTTTGATATTTCATACACCGGTGAAGTTTTAAAAACCTGACGGAAGTCCTTAGAAACATGGTAAGAACATTCCTTAACCCACGCTCGTCCAGCACCCGACAGGTGGTGGTCACCATAAACAGATTTTAGCCATTCGTTACAGAAAAGTGCCGCGGATTTTTCGGTTTTTACCAAAGAATTAATATTCGGAATTTTCCAAGTATCACTATTAGATAATAGTTTAAAAGGATTCGCCGTAGTGACGACTAAATTATTTCTAAGCGCATAGCTTTGTACCTTTGCGCGTCCTGCAGTTTTTGACTTAGCCAGTGCAATTAACTTATCTTGATTAGAAACCCAGGCCTGCAAAGAATCCCAAGTCTCGTTTGATTTTGATAATGCTACCGTTACCGCATTCGCCGATATAACTGCATTCCCCTTTAACACTGGGGATGAATGGGTTTTAGATTTATTTTGTAAACGAATGTGAATCTCGACCATTCCATCAAGGGTTTGAAGATCATTAGTTAAAATGTTTGTATCCCAGGCTAATATCCCTCCGGTACTTTTTACTTCGGTCGTTGTCAGGGAAACTTTTTTAATTGCCGAAGGACTCCATGGATTTTTAATCAGAATTTCTGCTGTCCAAGTTTCATCTTGCAATTTTCCATAGGTCAATGCCGCCGCATTATCACCTTGAATTGCCATAAGGGCGTCGACTTCCACACGAATTTTTCGGTTTACATTGAGTTCCAATAAGTTTCCTACTTGGATACTTTGGGAAAGGGGTGAAACATGGGCTTTCGTTACTAAAATATCTTCATTGTGATTCCCAGAAACTTCACCAGAAGCCACACAGGTTTTCTTTAAAACATCACTGTTTGTGTAGCGAGCGTCTAATATTGGTTGATTTTGATTCCATGGGTAAATTAAAACCGGAATTTTAATTTCAGCACTGCTTCCATCTAGTTTAATGGAAATACTTTCGTCTGCATATTCACGGCAACTGGTCTCTGAAAAGGTGTAGTTTAAATCAAAAACGATGCAGCCTTTGTCGTCAGCTTTAAGACGGGAAGTCTGTCCATTCCATCCTTCAACTGAAACTGAAGTTTGATTAAGCTCTTGTTTGGTAACATTATTTTTAAGGCAAGTTTTGATACTTAAGATAAGTTCTCTTCGGCCTTCTTGTTCTTTTACGACTTTCAATATTTTGCTCTCCAGTGCATCCACAAGAAGTGCCGAAGAACTGTTCGAAGCTACATCAGAAGATTGCGCAGAAGTAGAACCGGGCTTTGCATCGCCATTTCGATCATGAGAGTTAGATTGGACACTACTTTTTGCAATGAAATTCTCCAGCTCTTCTCTTATGGCACTTTTACCAACACTCGCAGACCCAGAACCACTCGCCAAAACGGAAGATACCGTTTTTACATCAGCACCTTGCACCCATGCCGAACCGAGTCCCAAATTAAATTCCGAATCTGAAACATAATCCTTTAAAATTGGATCTTTGATTTTTATATGTGCCGTCGTTTTAGATTCAGAGGAAACTTTTTGGTGAGTCAAAGTTAACTCTGCGGACCAATTCCCGTCGGAATAAACAAAATTAATTTCTTTATCAATTTCCAGAGAGTCAATCGAAACTGAAGCTAATAGTTCTTTCCCAATTAAAGGAACTAAAACATTTTCGCCTTTAATTGTGGTGCGTTCAATAACGGGTTCAATACGTAAGAGATGTTTTACAGTCAGCCCATTACTTGAAATATCCTGCGACAATTTTTCAATCTTAAGTGATTTAACAAAAACTTTAGGTTTCTCGTCTGTCGCACGCGTCCCAAGACCCAAAGCTTCCAAAGAAATTTGTTTTAGTTGAATCACTTCCGCAGAGTCTCCGGGAAGTTCCCAAGGATTAACCGCTAATTTTAACTCGGTCGAGCCCTGGTGAAACCCAAGCCCCTGTAAATGCCTGACTAAAACCATGTGTTCTGGTTTTGCCATATAATCAAACTCAACTTTTTCGCTAAACGTGACACAGCCTTCAGCATCGGTCCAAACCTCTTGCTTGGATTCTTGAATCAAAACCTTTTGGGAAGAAACAGGTTTTAAGTAAGCGCGATCTTTCAAACAGGCTGTAATTTCATATATTCTGGAAGTGGGAATTTGCAGCTGACCTTTATATTGGGCAGAGCGGGAAGTACCCTTGGCACTTTGAATAATAAACGTCGCCTGACCAGAAGAGTCTGACTTCTGGGGATCCGGCAACGAGCAACCGGTTAATGCCGCTGTTGTTGCCATTGCAACAACTGCGATATGTAAAAGGTCAGCTTTAAAGTTTCTCATAAGTTGTAGACATTTTCAGAAAGTAAAATTGTTCTTTAACTTGCGGCGGCCGTTCAACGATGGTTTGGGACTCAATCATAGAGCCCGTAACTTTTAATTTTTCTTTCTTCATTAATAATGAAATTCCTATTCGGTATCCATTTCGGTTAGCACCAAAATAATCACTGTTGGAAAAAGCCGCAAGTACGGCATCTGGTTCAATGCGAAAAGCTTCAACTTCAGTGACTAGATGATATTTAGGCATAACGACGGATGTTAAATCAAATTCACCGCGGTATGCGCTGTTCTGACCTTCAGGTGCTTCTTGATTTTTGATAAAATCAGCAGAGATAGTACCTAAAAATTTCGGGGCAATTAAAAAATTATGGGTTTGGCCGACTTCGAAACCAACGTAATCATATTTCAACAATGCCAAATCATTCGTCGGTCCCGGCGTTGACGTGTTTCCCAGTAACGTTGAAGTATTTTGAACAGAAGTATTTAGGCCCTGAAATTGAAAAGCGCCAGCTCTCCAAGAAGAATCAAATCGGTTGGACCATTTATATTTTTGATTAACTCCACCGGCAAAAAATGCCGGAAAACTTCCCTTTTCGCCGCCGGCCGCGCGAACCTGATGACTTTGCGGAGCATAAGCTTCGGTGTAAATTGAAAATGTTTGGTGTTCGCTAGGGAATGCTTGAGTTAATCTGCCGCCTGGAATTGCTAATCCTTCAAGCAAGATCGGTGAATGAATTGCGTGCGGATTCAAGGCTCCAAGGCGAGCTTGCAATGCTTTTGCTTTTCCGATTCCAAGACTAGCTTCAAAAATATAAAGCGATTGCGGTGTCACACCATTTTCATTCGTGCCCTCACGTTGACCGGAGCGCGTTTTAAGCATGACTTCGGAAGTAAAATCTAGAAAATCGTTCCAAACTTTATCGGTTTTAAGTAAACCAGAAAATGCAACAAGGTCAGTGCGCGAGTTCTCGCTCTGCCAGCTCTCGGTACCAAGCCCCAGCTTCCAAGAAGACGACCAAGCCGTGTTCACATCAGCAGTTGATTGGCTTTCAGCGGCCAAGGAAACGCTCGCTACGGCAATGATAACCATCATTACCGAGGCAGGAATCATATGTTTCAAAATGAGACGGACAATATATGTTTTCATCTAACTATAAGATATTTCAAGCCGTGTGCCCAAAACCCTATAGTTAACCTATTGAAATTCCGTCAGAAAAAATGAAGAAAAAGGCGAGTGGTTCAAAATGGGCAAGGTCTGCGAAAACCTTGGACAGCAGGGATAATAAGGCAAAAAACATCCCGAGTGACTTTCAAAAAAGTCAGCTCGGGATGATGACGAAATCAAATTATTTCAAGCTGCCTTTGCAAGAAGTAAGAGTATAGCTTTTGTTTCCGTTGATATTTAAAAGAGTAAGATCTCCAGAAAGTTCGGCAGCAGGAACTGGTTTACCACCAAGCAAATCATTTAACTGAGCACCATCAAGATACAAATTGTAACCAAGCTCATTAGATACTTGTTGAATGTAAGTGATGCCCTCAAACCCAACAGTTAAGCTAGTAGGGTTTTTAAAAATACGCGGAAGTAAGCCAGCACCTTCGTTTTTAGGGGTAATAACGATTGTCGTTAATTCGCTGGTAGAACTAATAGTAACGATAGCCTTATCACTTCCGTTACTGCCACCGATATTGATAGGGGCACCTTGAGGAATAACCAATGGACCATCAGGATTAAAACCTGAATCAGCTTCACAACGAAGCTCTCCAGTAACAGGCTTCATATTAGCAAGAGCAACTGTTGAACTCATCAAAACTAAAACCGACAAAAATACTTTCATAAAGATCTCCCGTGTGTAAGTAAACTCGACACTGTGACAATGTTTGCCCTATAGCAGCCAAAAAATCAATGCCCACAACGATTCAGAGTTGTTGTTACAAATCCAAATTGCAATCCTTTAGCCAAAGACGAATGAAGCGGAAATGAATGGCGTGGTTAACCTTTTGCATTCTATTTCAACAAATTAGTTATGCCAGGAGTGCCCATGTCTATTATCGACCGTATGCTAGAACATCCAAGTTATGGATACACGCGTGATCAGAAACTTTATGTGCCGACTAATGCTGAAATTGCAAAAGAGTTTTTCTCGAAGATAAATCCAATGAAGCGAAAAAACTGGCTGGCATTCACGGGCATTATGGCAAACGTCTTACTATTAGGAGTTTTGGGTTTACACTTTGCTCTTTATTTTAACTGGATGACAATCCCAATTCTCTTTGTATTTGGTTTTTTTATAATGAGCTATCACTTAAATTTTTGGGTTCACCGTTATTGTGCCCATAAGGCATTTCAATTTTCTAACGATATCGCCAGGTCAATTTGCAGAAATTTGACAATCAAGATCGTCAACGAAGAAGTGTATACTATTTCTCACTTCGTCCATCATCAGTACTCTGATCAACCAAGCGACCCCTATAATGCAAAGGCCGGTTGGCTGTATTGTTTTCTGGCGGAAGTAAATCATCAAGGCATTCGCCAAGACCTGACCGAAGAAGAATACAACCATTTACTTCGGTTAATGAAACACACCGGTGTTCAGGCGAATTCGTATAAGCAATATCTGAAATGGGGCTCTATCTGCCATCCATTTTTTACGTTAAGCCACTATTTACTTAACTGGGCATTCTGGTTCAGCGTTTTCTTTTTAATAGGCGGAATGTCTCTAGCAACAGTATTTTTCGGGGCGGCGGGAATGTGGGGAGTCTTGAATAAAAACTTCGCTTACTCCGCTCACGGCGCAGGAACAGACAGAAAAAAACCGGGAATAGATTTCTATCAAGAAGATAATTCCAGAAATATTACTTGGAGCGGAATTACATCAGGAGAATGGCACAACAATCATCACCTTTACCCAACCAGCGCAAGAAGCGGCTTCCAATCGTACCAAGTAGACGTACCTTGGCTACTAGTATATGGGCTTTATAAAATAGGAATGATCTCAAGCTATAAAAATAGCAAATCTCAATTCGATAAAATGCTAATACAAACAAAGAAAGTGTCCCCAGAAGAAACCAAACAGACGATCAATAGTCATTCGACTTCCGCTTAATATAGCGTTGGGTCAAGTGGAATTAATGTCAGGTGAGAATCGGCAAGGGGCATTTCCAGTGGCAAAAGAGCTCGTCCGATTTGGAAATGGGCATCACATTATGCAGCCATACATCATTTCTCAGTTAAAAGTGGAATGACATCAAAGTTTGAAGGATGTAGATATCTATCCGCATGACTGCTGATAAGTACACCGATTTTCGGGAAATTCTAGACGCCGAGCTGAAGGTTCGATCTAAAAGAAATCCGGCCTATTCAATGAGTGCCTTCGCACGCGATTTGGGGCTCAAGCGCGAAATGTTAAGTGATATTTTAAGTGGCCGATATGGGATTTCAGTAAAGGCCGCCCAACGAATTGCTGAGAAAATGAACTTGAGTGAAGTTACGAAAAAAGTGTTCTTCAATCTTGTGGCCTTAAAGCATGCTAGGAGCCCAAGAGATCGCAACTTGGCGGCAGAGCGCCTCGAAGAATATTACCAATTACCGACGGTACAGGAATTATCAGAAGAAGCCCTTTCAATCATGTCAGTAACAAACGTCGCAATTCTAGAGCTTATAACTATTAACGGCGGATTAGTTGATTCGGAACTTATTTCAACCAGACTGAGCATCACAAAAGATGCTGCCGAAAAATCGTTAAGTGAACTTTTAAGAACGAAGATTATTGCGTTTCAACAAGGAAAGTATAACCGTGTTAATGACTTCATACGGGGTTCAAGAGCAGTTCCCACAAAAGCTATACGAGAGCTGCATGATAATATTTTAGATCTTTCTAAAAAAGCCCTAATTGATAAGCCGATTCCAAAACGAAAAATAGTTTCCGCGGTAATTAGTTTCGATATCAATCGTCTCGAGGAAGCAAAACTAGATATTGAACAATTTCAAAAAACATTCGCGACAAAATATGGTAATGATGGTGGAAATTCGGTATTTGCTTTTGCGACGCAATTTTTTCGCCTCGACGGGGAATAGGGAAGTGACATTCAATATTTACCCCAGTAAAGATATTTTTAATAATTTGATCTACTTCCTAGGGAGTCTGCTAATGAAAATACTGCTTTTAATCGTACTTCACAGCACAAATGCTTTCGCCGGAGGATCACTTTTTGGAGATGGGGGTTACGCTGTTGAATGCTTGGCTCCCGCATCAGAATTTAATATGTTAGAGGTGTATGAGGCGGATCATTTTTATAATGATGTTCCCGTTATTCCAACTAACACGGTAAGTTTTTTTGCTCCAATTGACCGTGTTGGGTTGATCCAAGCTTTAAGCTTAGAACTAGTTAAGTTCAAAATTGAGGCGCCGGAGTTCCTCGAATATTTAGAGACTGAAATGCGAATTGAATTAAAGGCAGTTCTGGTGCCGCGTACACTGTTTAAACTGACCACGATGGATTGGGGTGTGGTCTTACGGCCAATGCCAGCAAGTTGTTTCATTGTACAGGCGGCCGTCCAGCGTATTGAAAAGGAATCAGAACCTCCAGTAATCTTCATTAACGAGAGTATTTGGAGTCGTTTTACTTATACAAATCGAGCCGCTCTGGCCTTACATGAATCCCTTCACCGTTGGTTCGATAAAGAAAAAAATACGTTGGCCGTAAGGCAAGTTTTGATTTGGTATATGGCGCCAGAAAAATTCAAGCATCTCAATGCCAGTGTCATTAATGATGTTATTAAAAACAGGCGAGCAGCTGATTCAACATTATTTAAAAGCGTAAGGTACTAGGCCAGCATCCTACGGATTAAATGACCATCTACTGCTTAAAAGTATTTTCATCCACGGTGTTTCCGATTCGTTGCTGCCAAGCTTTGAGGGAACTTACATCACCTATTTGCAACGTTGGAGCACTCACATTGTTAACTGGATCATACTCTGGATAGCCTTCAGCTTCGCCGCCGTACTTCAAGTCAGAAAGATTAAAATAAGTTGAATGATTATTTTTGATGTTCATATTTCCCCAGGTATCCCCAATTTTTATCCAAGATTGATAGTCCGTATAAGCCTGCACCAAATTATCTTCCATCGTGAGTCCATTAACAATTACGATTGTTATACCATGCCATGACGGCCCAATAAGTGCATTTCTTGAGATCACGACGTTTTCATAGGCGACGCCTGATTCATTTCCCATGAAAATTCCTTGGACGGTTTGGCCTTTGCCACGAACAAAAACGTTATCAGTGATTGTTATGTTTTTCGCAGAGGTTGTTTGCCCAGATGTAAAAAACTGAATTCCGTCTTTATGTGCTTGGTTCCAGGTGATCATGTCGGCAATGTAGTTCTTTGAAATCGTGATATTTGATGTCCAGTAGACTTGCATCGCATCGATGGAAATTTCATGGAAGTAATTCTTTGTAAATAAAATATTGTTACCGCGTTGTGTACTTAAGCCCGTTTTTAATTCTCTGAACTCACAGTTTCTGACAACAAGATTTGTATTGGTAGAGCTATTCATTCCTGCACCATCATTTTCTGGACTCCCATCCATATCGCCGTGAACGTAAAGTCGTTCGATGACAATATTGTCAGATCCTGCGATATAAATTCCGGATCCATCCGTATAGGGATGAACGGAAACATATCTGATAATGACGTTTTTACTTCCGTTGATACTAACGGCCCTAACATTTGCGGGATTCTGGGGATCTTTAGATGCAATAATTACTTTATCCGCAAATTGCATATTTTTAACATCGATACGTTCGTAATTTCCAGGAGCCAACAAGATTCCATCTCCCGGTTTCGCATTACTAATTGCAGCCAGAAGAGAAGCATCATCAGTAACATTGACCGCATTTTTATACGGTACCATTTCTGCCGTATCACCTATTGGAATGCTCGGATTCGATGGCGAAGGCGGTGTTCCGCTGACTGCGTTCGATGAGCCTGAGGCATTTAAATGTCCACTTTGAAAACCAGCGCTACAATTCTGAAAAAAGACGGCGAAGTAAGAGAAAAGGATCAATGTACAAAATGTTCTAATAGTTTTACGCATGAAATGCCCCCAGCTCCTATTGTCGGCAATGTTTCTCCGAATTTCATAACAATTAAATAAAATCTTATAATGAGACGGTTTTACTGTTAGGTAAGTGTCGGTTATCATAAGGTCGAATATATCGGGTCTTTGAAGAGACTGAGGAAAACGATCGTAAGTAATGAACCCTGGGCAAGTAATGAAAAAGAAGGAAATTGGGGTGACCGACGGGGTTTGAACCCGCGACCCTGGGAATCACAATCCCATGCTCTACCAACTGAGCTACGACCACCACTACCGAAAGGCTCTATTTTTATAAACCATGGGCTCTGAAAGTAAAGAGGATTTTGGGTGACCGGTACCCCTAAGTGCTTAGGTTTAAAGCAAAAAGACCTTCAGGAGCGATAAATCGAGAAATGGGGAAAGTGTTCGGCCTCGTTCACGCCACCTAACCAGTGGTGGGTTTTATGAATCTGAGCCCTTGCCGAGCGGCCCCTGGCAATAACTTTAATAGGTTTTCGCTGCGCTAAAATTCGTAAATCGTTCAAAGTTTTGTGAATTGCATCGGGACTTCCAAAATCGAACATAAAATAAAGGTCCGCGCGCTCGGGCGAAAATCCTGGCTCTGCTAAGTCTTGATGAATCAAGCATGCAGGGTCCACATCTTGCGAAGCTAATACTCTTTTTGCTTCTGCGACTCGGGATTCGACAAATTCATAGCCCGTGAATTTTACTGTCGGAAAATATCGACTGATAACAAAAGCCATTCGTCCGTAAGCACAACCTAAATCAATTACGCTTTGCCCGCCTGATAATCCAACTAACTCTAAGATCGAGCGAATTTCCGTATAGGGCGTTTGCATATGTTGTACAGGTAACCCAAACCAGTATTCTTCGTCCGAATTTTTTTGAATCTCGCCCATCTGTTCTTCGGCGGAAAAATCATAGCCTAACCATTCGTCCACTTGCGCCGAGTGAGCTTTTTCTTCGGAATAACTGTATTCACCGAGAGAAATTTGGGGAACTGGATCGAAAGGATTAAACACTAACATCTAAAAAACGTAGCATTTCCATTTTTAAATTAGTATTAATTTCAGGTAAGGATAAAAATATTCTTCACATGGAGATTACAATGAAGCGATACATGGCCATATATCTAGGAAGCGAATCTGAAGAAGCAATGAAGAAGTGGCAGTCGATGGATCCTGTTACAAGAAAAGCCAAGGACCAAGAAGGAATGACTGCATGGATGAATTGGGGAGTGAAGTACAACGCAAACATTCTTGATCACGGGGCACCACTTGGAAAAACCAAACACGTCAGTGCCAAAGGTATCTCGGATACTAAAAACAGAATGGCTGCCTACACTATCGTGCAAGCAGAATCCCATGAAGAAGCTGCAAAAATATTTTTGAACCATCCGCATTTTACGATTTTTCCGGGCGACTCCGTGGAAATCATGGAGTGCCTGCCAATGCCATCGATGTAATTTGAAAGGCTTAGCCTTTATATAAAAATGGTAGCGGATCATTCACCCGTGCTCCTAAAAACGGAGCATAGTGGGGTCCTCGGTTTGCCGCGTACTGATCGTTGACGCCAAAACCTTTTCTTCCGAATTTTTCGTACTCTGCTGGTGTTAAGCCAAAGGACTGCAAAATAGTTACAAGTAAACTGTTAATCGGTCGACCCCAAGGAATATCCGCATCTCCGACCAAAGGGCGGGGACGGTAATCAATGTAATATCCGTTGCGTATTTTTGCTCCGGCGCCCGCTACGATAACTGGCATATCTGTAAATGTGTGTCTTCCGGTGGCTTCGATATTTCCGTAATAGAAAAAAGTATTATCTAACAAAGTCCCGTTTGATTCTTGGATCGAATCCAGTTTTTTAATGAAGTCTGCAACTCTTGCCATCGTATATTTATTTAAAACCCATTGATCAACTGAAGCTCTTCCAGATTCACCGGAATCAGATTTTCCATTGTGAGCACTACTGTGGGATTCACCTTCGTTTGAAATGATTTCTGCCGTGTTTTGCATGATCATGTGACTCACGATTTTGGTCATTCCACAAGCAAGGGCCGCAACTTCTAAATCGATGGTGGATTTGTGTAAAATGCTTGCGTCTTTAACTTCTGGATCTGGCTTGCCTCCGCTGCAACTTCCGGTTGTGATTCCTAGTCGTTGTTCGGCTTCTGCCAACAGGGTCATATAGTTATCAATCTTATGACGGTCACTGGAAGCAATTCGGCGCGAGTTTACAACGTTTCGATAATCTTCCATTACCAAATTCGTAATTCCTTTTTGTCTGGAATTTACAGCTGCTTTACCGGCTAAATTTGCTGGACTAAAATAGTTATTATATAAATCTAATACTTCTTTGTAAGGTTGGATCCGTTGTGGTGAACCGGTTCGAGATGTATAAGAAAAACTGGCATCAATATAATGGAGTCCTCCAACCGAGCTGCGAATT
>JAZKJI010000040.1:1050-5674 GCA_040384405.1 Bdellovibrionota bacterium | reverse complement strand
GAATGTAAATGATAATAAAGTTTTGTATCGTAACGTCGTATTTCAACCAGGCGATATTATTTTGGCAAATCGTAAAGACGATTCGGACGGCATTTTCACGACTCTTGTGGAAGGCCACCAGTGCTTCGCGCACGTTGCTATTTTTGCCATGTTGGAAAAAGAAGGAATGAAATACCCTTCAATCGTGGAAATTCATCATGAAGGCGTTCGCGCGATTCCGCTTAAAGTTTATTTATCTGATAATTTTATTTCTTATGTAGAGGTTTATCGCCATAAATCTTCTAATACGGATTTTCAAAACTGTATTAGCCGAGAATCTCAGTTAATGCTTAACGAAGTTCACGGTTTTAGCATTTATATGGATGATTCCCAAGAGGTGTACTTAAGCTGCGCTTTAACGGCTTCGCAATTGTATCGTCGTGCGGGAATGGGTCCCGTTACTGGCAAATCCCGTTATAGCCTTAAAACTATACCTAACTTGAGAGTTCTTGGTAACGAGTGCGGGGCTTTTCGTGATTTGCTGATGCCAGATGATTTCGCAAAGAATACAAACTTTAAAATTGTGGGAGCTATCGATAATGGCCGCTTTTACGAAGTAACGGCAAGAACGTTAGCTCGCGAAAGAATTCGAATTATCTGGCAAACTCGAACGCTTAATCCTAAGAAGTTTCCGAAAATTATCCCAATCGTTAAGTTTTGCATTAACCGAATCCACAATCGAACTTGGGTTTTAGGGCCTTGGTTAGCTAAGAAAATGGGATTTACGGTCGAAAACTTTCCATCAGGCCCAGCAACTTTCATAAGTATGGTACCGACGACAGAAGCAAGAATGATGGAGTCGTCACGTATACTGGCAGCAGTTCTTAAAGCTTCGCCAATGCGATATCTGTCGTGCCAATCGTGGGACGAGTTTAACAGCCAACCAGAACTTAGAAAAATGGTCGTAAAATCCCTGGCTCATTTCGAAGAGCTATATAGATAACGAATATCTAAAAAAATCTTTCATGTTCGGATGCCGGTTTACTTCCTGAAAATTGAAATTTATCTATGAAAACTAAGGCGTTTTTTGAAATCACACTCAAAAAATGGACGTAGACAATAAACACCTGTTAAAACCACTCTATGAAAATCATGATTAAAGTAACACTCTTGTTATTAGCGTTAGTTAGTAGTAATGCCTCTGCAAAGCCAAGCGACGTTCCTTACCTAGAGAGCAAGCAGTTCGCCGAAGACGTAAAGGCCCATCTTACTCGCGGAGTAGACGCGCAAATTGCCAGACTGACCCAATTAGCTCCTAGGCCAAAAACCCAAGAATGCCTGGCAAAGTACGATGGTATGTGGCGAACGGGGATACTTCAGCTCGATCTGTTTTATGGTTACATGAACAATCAAACTTCCACTTTGATCCTTGATCCAATCGAAGCGCAGGTAATGACGGAAGTGTTAACTCGAAAGTGCGTGACGCCGATGGCGGGTGCTTGTGGTTTTAAAGTTATAAGTAAGCCTGCCAAGCAGGGCAAAGTTGAAGCTAAACCAACGGCCCTTAAGCGAACGATAAAACGTTACGGTCAAAAGCAGGATTTTATAATCAGAATTTTCACGTCCGCACTGACCGAGCGCGGGCCCGGTAATCAAAACGTTCAGCAATCTCAGAAATCAGAAAATGTCTGGAACGCTTTTCTAACTTCTTTGGGTCAAGCCAATGTGGTCATTTACGATGGACACGGCCGGTACGGAGCGGGCCCTGGCTTTGATACCGAAGAGCATCCATTAAATCCAGATGGATCAATCGAACGTAGTCGGTTCGAAAGATTTAAATCGGGTTTGGTTTACACTTTACGAAAGCCTGACTTACTAATGATCGCAGCCTGTGATTCCCGCAATCATTACTTAAAAGAAATCCTGGAAATTGCGCCTTATATGTCCACCATTACAACCACCGATGACGATCAATCTCCTGGCGCAGGAATTCAAACTGTTTATTCAGTGATAGATTCCTTAGTGGTGGAACGTTGCGAAGACGAAATGAAGGAAGCGCTGGCATTAGTACCGGATCGCGCTGACTACGGACCGAATGGGCAAGTATTATTAGAGAACTTCACCAATCCAGCTCAGTAAAGTGGCGACCCGCCTGGGTTGTTCAGCCTAGAGGGATTCTGAAAAAGTACTGACCTTTTTATACGGAACTGGTTCTTCCCAACGGTCCATATCTTCGAATTCATAATCTAGCTTATGTTCCAGCGAAGGATTCACCACGCGAAGAGCGGCGGCAACCCAAGGCTTATTTCCTGGAACCCACGTCAAATCCTGGAGCTCTTCGATCCAATCGAAAAGCGCATCGTTATCAATGTTAACAAACTGCCGTTTACCGGTTTTATCATAAGCATAACACTCGAACCCCATGTCATCTTCATCACCAATCATTATCAGTAATAAAGCAGACCAGTCCTTATTAGTTTTAGCGGTCCATTTAATCACTTCGATTTTGATCTGAGTAATTAATTTTTCAGAACTGGAGTTATCCATTAAATCCGCCTTTGCCAATTAAAGTTACGCCAAATTAGTATCACTTAAAACTGCCCCTGAATAAAACTACTTACCCGTTTCGGCCAAAGCTGCATTGATGGCGCTGCGAAGTTGAGCGTCCCCTAACTGACGTAGCATTTTTCCGTTAATAAAAAATGTCGGCGTACCTTCGACTCCGACAGCGTTACCGTCTTTTTCGTCCATTCGAATTTTTTCGCCATGTTTTTTGACTAAATAATCTTCAGTTAGTTTATCCGCAGGCATTCCTAGTTTTACTAAGCTTTGGGAAATCAATTCCGGTTTAGGTGCGTGGTGGTCGCCCCACTGCGGTTGAGTTTCAAAAAGAATATCAAGGGCCTCGTCGTATTTCCCGTACTCTTTGGATTCTTCTAGGGCGCTGGCCGCATACATCGAATGGGGATGATAGGGCATATAGCGCAGAACAAATTGAACGCGATCTTTATAATCAGAAATTATTTGCTTAAATACCGGATGGATCACCCGGCACGATTCGCACTCGGGATCGAACCATTCGGTAACAGTTACGGACCCCAATGGATTACCAAAACGGGGGCTATGGGCTCTGATCCAATTTGCTTCCGATGTAACAGACCCGGCAGGCGCCGATGCGGTTTCAGGAGCCGTCATTTTCAAGACCATAATTCCACCAACGGCCACGATTAATGCGACAAGTACGAACAGTTTGTTTTTCATGATGAAGTTCCTTTTATTGATTTATCCAATAACAGCAGCAGGCCAATAGCTCCGAATCCAAGAAATGATAACAGGGGGATAGTGATAAAACCAAAAATTTCCAATTGTTTTGCAGAGCATGAAAGACCCGCAGTGCAAGGAGATAGGCTTTCCGCAATAACTCCGTAGTAAATTAAATTATGATATCCCGCAATCAAACGCAAAATCCCTATAGGATAGGTTCCCATTCCATAAAGCGACTCCGAAGATTATCAGCAGCGGATAAAAACAAATCCGTTGATACCAACACAGGATACAGGGCGGGTACTTAAGGATTTCACTGAAATACAGGCTTCCGATGACTCCGATAAGTACGAATAAAAAATTAATTTTCAATAAGTGTGGCCGCATTTAACTCCAATATTTTCCCGAGCACATTAAATAAAACAATTTAAAATCAGCACGTAAACTCCAAAGTGGATGCTTAAAAGTAGCCGGTCGATTTTTTTCAACGAAAAAATGCCCAGCCCAAGCAAAAGCATAGCCCAAAATGGGAATCAAAAACAAAAGAAGAAAATGCGACGTCAAAAGCGCGTAAACTATAAGAACATGAATTAAAAATGTCCCGGCAAAATGAAGCCGTCGATTTAATGAAATCGAATGTTCCGTAAGATAGTAAGGCCAAAATTCCTGAAAACTGCTGTGCTGAGTTGTGGTCACCAGAAAATACTAGGAAACCGACGCGCGTTTTGCAATGTAACTATCGATCTAAAGTGATTTTTAATGTTCTCGGGAAAGAAAAAGTGCGGCCGGGCCTTGCCATACAAGCAAAGCCAGAGGGACCGCACCAATAAAAAAATTATTGAACCGGTGGATTATCTAGATTTTTCTGAATGCGAACAAGGTGGTGGATAACTTCTTCGATTTCCTCAACGATACCTTCTTGCAAAGCCGGGGAAAGTGGTTGAGTCAAGCGAACCAAAACCATCGCCGGATGAACGACTTGCGAACGTCCAAAATAGCAATGTTTAGGAGCCGCTGGAAGTCCTTTACCATCATGATAACGGTCATGAAGTGCTTCATTAGTCATAGTCTCAAGCTGATCAATTTCAGAAAGCATTACATCAAACTGAACCTGACAAACCGGATTTTTAAGAGCGTAAAGTTTCATAATGGAAACACCATCAAGAATCAATGCACGAGTAGGCTCTTGCAAAGCAAGTAAATCAGACTCATTAGCAACAACTTGAGCAGAAGCCAAAACCGCAGCGGCCCGAGCTTCATAAGCAGTCAATTCAGAGTAAGTGTAATTCTGCGCAAATCCAACAGCACTAAATAAAGAAATCAAAGCACCCAAAATATAAACAATACCAACCCCTGTTTTACGTGAAACTTAACGAAGGGG
>JAZKJI010000040.1:0-1040 GCA_040384405.1 Bdellovibrionota bacterium | reverse complement strand
ATTTTCATAAAAAATCCTTTCACAGATTGGTAAGTGCCCAGAAGTTAAAGAAACCAGGATTGGTAGACAACTGAATTTAGGAAGGGGACCCCAACTGACAAGGGGACGATAGCTAAATGCAAACCGACTGAGAATGAGGAATCCTCGGGCCATTTTATTGAATCATTACTTTATAAAGAGGCAGTAGAACGTTAGTTTTGGGTAGAGTCGCCCCAGCCTGGAATTGCCGCTTCCGGGATCTCCCAAGCATTTTTAATTGCACTGGCGGGAATGTCGTAAAATATAAATGACTCTACCGCGGGATCATCGAATCTGTAATTTCCAAGGCTCTCGCCATTTTTATCTTTAATCTTAAGCATTCCGGAAGGTGCGAACTCATACGAAAATAATTTGCCCTCGTCCTTCGTTAGCGTCACGATTTTCACTTCTGGAATTTCCATCTCGTAAATATAAAGATTATTCCAAGTGCGCTTGTAACTGCCAGCAACGGCCGCCGCAATCATCGAAACATCTGTGACCGACATAAATGGATTAGAAAACAAATTGTTTGCGGAACGCCGTTCTCTTAAAAGTGAAGTGACATCGTTTCCCAGCACCCTCCGCGCGAGCCAACCACCGTCAGTCGGTCGGGATCTAATTTCTCCAATAAACTTAGATTCCATTCCCGAAGCCAGAACGCCAATATGCTCTTCCTTATTTAAGGCCATCCCGCGGTAGACGGTTCGAGTTCCAAGCTCGTCACTAAAGCGTTGATAAACTTCCGAGGGGGTAAACTGAGCTAAGTTATTTTTACGAATAAATGCCAAGAACGGAGTAATTCGCTGAATAATACCAGGCTCATAAATAAAAACGCCGAATTTAGGATTAAGGGCGACAAGTTTATCAAAAATAACTCTACCCTTAGCGCCATACAAAAGCTTAGCAGTATCGCGAGTAGGAACGCCCAAATGTTTTTGATAAGCAGCGATTCCCGAGCCAAGGCCTACTGCAGTTTTAACTTTAGGAGCAAATACCCGGTTACACTGAAGCCCTGCCGAAAC
>JAZKJI010000039.1:13099-26479 GCA_040384405.1 Bdellovibrionota bacterium | reverse complement strand
TTATTTAAAGTTGTGGAATTCGATACCGCTGCACCAGCCGCAGATAATGTACCACCCACTAAAGATAATCCAGATCCGACCAAAATTTCTTCCGCATCGCCAGATCCAGCGGTAGAGCGTCCGATAATTCGATTTGAATTGATATTTTGAATTTTGGCGAAAGACACTACGTCATTACCTAAAGTCATCACTCCGGTATTCAACATTGTTGCATCACCAGATAAAGTAACTTGCTGAGCCAAATTAGTCCCATCACCCAACCAAAATTTAGCTGAATCTAAAGAAGATCCGGTCACGGCCGGAGAATTTACGGATAAGGTCGTGCCACTTAAAGTAAGCCCCGAACCAAGAGACAATTCTTCAGCATCCCCAACACCTGCGGTTGAACGACCAATTAATCGAAGTGGATTTATGTTTTGTAATTTCGCAAACGAAATCGCATCATCAAGAACTTTTGCCGTAGAAACTGCATTAGCAGCAATCGTAACTGCGCCAGTATTGGAAACTGAAGCATCACCTGAAAGTGCTACGGGTTGCGCGGTATTGACAGCATCTCCAACCCAAATTAGAGCCGAGTTTAAAGCACTGCCCGAAACCGTAGGCGCACTAACAGAAAGTGTAGTGCCAGATAATGTTAATCCAGAACCTAAGGAAAGTTCTTCCGCAGACCCAGCGCCCGCAGTTGCTCGACCTAATATTCGTTGGGAAGCAGAAACATTTTGTAATTTTCCGTAAGTAACAGATTGATCGTTTAGTTTATTTGTAGTTACAGCCGAATCTAAAATCTTAGCCGTAGTTACCGCATTAGGAGCAATCGAAATCATTCCTAGGTTAGTGATTGAAGCATCACCACTCATCGTTTGCTCTTGCGCTAAATTAGTTCCATCACCTAACCACAATTTGCCATTGTTTAAGGTAGATGAGTTAGTCACTGAAGCAGGAGTAGATAATATAGATAGAATGCCACCCGAAATTGATAATCCGCCACCGATTGACAATTCTTCCGCGTCGCCCACTCCCGCGGTCGACCGACCAAGAAGCTTAAGTGGGTTTACATTTTGTAATTTAGAAAACGAGATTGCGTCGTCCGCAACTTTTACAGTTGTGATCGCGCTATCTGCCACTTTGCCAGTTGTAATCGCGTTCGCGGCAACCGTTATTGATCCAGTATTAGATACGGAAGCATCACCAGTTAAAGTGCGACCCTGCGCCAAGTTAGTTGCGTCCCCAACCCATATTTGAGCATCATTTAATGTTGATGCTCCACCGACCGCAGGTGCCGTCGCCGATAAAGTTCCACCCACTAACGAAAGTCCTGAACCAACGGATAATTCTTCAGCATCACCGCTACCTGCAGATGAACGCCCCAATATTTTAGCGGTACTAATATTCTGTAACTTCGCAAATGAGATAACATCGTTCACGATAGTCATGATTCCGCTATTATTCATGGTTGCATCGCCACTTAATCCGACTTCTTGAGCAACGTTGGTACCATCACCAAGCCAAAACTTAGCACTATTAAGTGTAGAGCCCACAACCGAAGGCGAATTTACTAATAATGTAGAACCCGATAATGTAAGACCTGATCCTAAAGATAATTCTTCAGCTGAACCGGCACCTACCGTAGCACGCCCTAAAAGTCGTGCCGATGCCGACACATCTTGTAACTTAGAATAAGTAACCGCTTTATCATTAATCTTTGAAGTAACAACTGCAGAATCTAATATTTTACCCGATGTCACCGCATTTGGCGCAATCGAGATCATACCTAAATTAGTGATGGAAGCATCACCTGACATAGTTTGTTCTTGAGCTAAATTTGCTCCGTCACCCAACCACAATTTCCCATTATTCAATGTCGATGAATTGGTAACGGTAGCCGGAGTGGATAGTATCGATAAAACTCCACCGGCAATTGATAAACCGCCACCGATAGATAATTCTTCCGCATCACCAATTCCAGCAGTCGAGCGTCCTAATAATCGTAAAGGATTTAAATTCTGTAATTTAGCAAAAGAGATCGCATCGTCAGCCACTTTCGGAGTTGTAATTGCGCTATCTAATACTTTCCCAGAATTAATTGCGTTTGCCGCAACGGTAATGACGCCGGTATTTGATACCGAAGCATCACCAGTTAATTGGCGCTCTTGGGCGATATTGGATCCATCACCCACCCAAACACTGGCGCTGCTTAAAGTTGAAGATGCACCCACCGCCGGCGCACTAGCTGAAATTGTAGTTCCAGATAAAGTCAAACCCGACCCAACGGTGATTTCTTCCGCAGAGCCAGCACCTGCCGTTGCCCGACCAAGTAAACGAGAAGAAGCAGAAACATTTTGTAATTTAGAATACGTAACTGATTGATCATTCAATTTTGCAGTTGTGACTGCAGAATCTAGAATCTTAGCTGTCGTTACCGCATTTGGAGCAATAGAAATAATGCCTAAGTTAGTAATAGAGGCATCACCACTCATTAATCGTTCTTGAGCGAGATTTGTTCCATCGCCTAGCCATAAAAGCCCATTATTTAATGTAGATGAATTCGTAACTGTCGCAGGTGTAGAAATCACTGAAAGAATTCCACCGGCAATTGATAATCCACCACCCACTGATAACTCTTCGGCATCTCCTGCACCCGCAGTTGATCGACCAAGAATTCTTGCTGAGTTTAAGTTTTGGATCTTAGCAAAACTGATTGCATCGTTAGCTACTTTATTTGTAGTAACATTTGAATCTAAAATCTTAGAAGTCGTTACTGCATCATCCAAGATCTTAGCTGTTGTAACGGCATTGTTAGAAATCGTTAAAGTCCCATCGCTAGCTAACGAAGCATCGCCAGAAATATTTTGCTCTTGAGCTTTTCCTGTACCATCTCCAACCCAAACTTTAGTATTTGCTAAGTTCGCGGTATTGGAAACCGCTTGAAGACCAGTAGATGAAAGAACTCCACCCGCCATAGATAATCCGGTACCAATTGAAATTTCTTCCGGAGATCCAGCACCAGCCGTTGATCGTCCTAACAATCTCGATGTCGCAATATCAACTAATTTTGCAAATGTGATGGCTTTATCGTTAACTTTAACTGTTGTAACGGCCGCATCGTTTATCTTGGAAGTAGTAACCGCAGCATCATTAATTTTGGTGGTAGTTACAGCATTTGCGGAAATCGTCGTAGTAATAACTCCGGTACCCGCACCGGAAACATCGCCACTTAAACCTGTGACTGATCCGGCAGAAGCACTAGCCCAAACTAAATTCCCGGCACCATCTGAAGACAACACTTGTGTGTTAGTTCCATAAGTTGTGGGAAGAACAAAATTGAAATTAGTAAAGGCCGCAGGATTAGCAGTTAAAGTAACTGTGTTATTCGAAGCATTAGCTAAAACAAAAGAACGAGTAGATACAGAATTACTTCCGACATTTCCCGTGATCACAGCATTAGCACCAGACACAGTTCCAACAGCCGAGATCGAACCATCCGAAGAAATATTTCCCGTCGCTCGAATGTCACCAGCAGTTACATTGCCAGTAGTAGAAATAGTAATGTTCGAAGCCAAATCCCCACCAGCAATCGTTCCATCAAGAATTTTTGCAGACGTCACTGCACCTGTAGCAATTGTCGGTGCAGGATAACTTCCAGTTAAATCACCACTCGCAACACCACCAGGCGAAACTCCAGAAATTGTAGTATTAGCAACAGTAGTAACACGACCTTTATTATCGACCGCAAAAACCGGAACAGAAGTAGCACTTCCGTATGTTCCAGGTGTAACCGTACCAACAGTCGTTAGTCCAACTGTTGCCGTTCCAGATAAAGTAGTCGCATCAATTTCACCAGCAGTACCAACAACCGAAGTAACTGATCCAGCAGTAGTAGTGTAATATTCCCAAGCCGAACCATTCCAACGAATCGCTTTCCCAGTTTCACCAGCACCCGGAGCCGCTAATGGTAAACCTAAAATACGACCCGAGCGCTCATATTGACCAGAAGAACCAAGAATCAAATTCATCAATTCCGTAAAGTACGCAGGAGTTAAAGCCGCAGCCGGCGACCCGTCACCCGATGGAGTTTCAACACGAAGCAAAGATGAAGGGCTGTGAACGCCAACTTTACCAGCCGTCTGTGCATTCAAAGCTTCAAACGCCATCGGAACGAAATTAATTTTCATCAAAGGCATCGGCTCCCATGGAAGTGCCGGGCCTTCACGGAAATAAACTTGTAACGACCGGCCTTCGCGGGAACTAGGCGAGTAAGTTATCGCACTACAACCACTCGCAACGTCGAAATTGAACGAACCTTGATTGTTAAATAATTTTTGCAGTAACGAAATGCCAGTAACGTGGTAGGTAGGAGTCGCGGTTCCATCCCCGATTTCCAAAACGAAAACACCTTCGGATCCGCTCATGTCTTTGTTTTGCATCTCTTGGTACATCAAACAATTATCGCTATTACCGCTGCGGATTTCCATTCGGAAAGTTACAGTGCTAGATATAACCGGAGACCCGTCGGGACGAAGAATTCGACCGTGATAAGTAATACCGGAAGCTGCATTCGCATCGACCGCCGTAAATACGGCCATCATGATGAAAATCAGGATGGTATTAAAAAAGAATTTGGGTGTTATTCTCACATCTTAAATATCGGATATATATAGATATCTATTAAGAGCGAAAACGATACTTTCCCAATATGGATCAAACACCAAATTCTTAAATTTTAATAACGAATGTAAACTAGTTTAACGAAAAATAGAAAGTTGAGCCTTGACCGACTTTGCTTTCTGCCCACACCCGGCCGCTGTGTCTCATTATGATTCGCCTTACTCGGGCTAGACCAATTCCCATCCCACTGTATTCCTTAGAGTGATGAAATCGCTGAAAGATTCCAAATAACTTTTCTGCAAATCGAAGATTAAGTCCGGCACCATTATCGCGAACAAAATAAACCCGCTGCCCCTCTTTGTCCTCGCAACCGAAATCAATAATGGCCTTTTCTTTTTTTGAAGTAAACTTCCAGGCATTATCAAATAGATCCTTTATCGCGCGCTCTAAAAGTCTTGAGTCACCCTTTACAATTACATTGGGCGCGATATTGAACTCTACTTTTCGCTCTGGATTTTTTTGCTGGCAAGATTTTGCGACCTTATCAACAATTTTGGACAAATCGACTTTACGAATTAACATTTCTTGCCGGCCAATTTGCATTAAGTCTAAAGTCTTATCCAGCAACGTAGACATTTTTCGCGAGTTTTCCAAGACCGCCCCCAGGTCTTTTCTTCCCCGCTCGGTTAACTTTTCCGTATTGTCTTTATAAAGGTAATCCGCAAAGGCTTCTATACATCGTAAAGGCGACTTTAAATCATTAGAAAGCGTAAAGACCAGATCCTCAATTTCCATTTTAGCAGATTTAAGCTCTTTAGTTCGGTGCTCCACTAATTCTTCAAGCTCGGCCCGAGACCTGGCTAAAGCAACCCGGGCTAATTTTTGGTCGTGAATATCTGTAGCAGTGCCAAACCATTGCAAAACGTTTCCTTCTTTATCTTTAAGCGGGACTGTACGAACCAAGTGCCAGCGGAACTCTCCATCATACCGCTTCAAGCGATATTCCATTTCAAACAAACTAGTTATGGCTTCGCCGAACCACTCTTTTGTCAATCGCTCGAAATCATCAGGGTGGACCAACAACTTCGGATCAACTACTTCAGAATCCGTAACCGGCAATCCGTAGTACTCAAAAAATCTTTGATTATAGGAGATTGTTTTTCCATCTTGCCCCGTCACCCAAACAATATGGGGAATGGAATCCAATAACTGTTTAAACTGCACCATCCGCCGATTTGTTTCAGCGGCATGCAAGGCAGCTTGCCGGTCAATCTCCAACTGCAATTCACTTTGTTTGGAAATATCCCGAATCACACCCGCCCGCTTTAATAATTCCCCTGTATCCGAAAAAAAGAACTGGGCACGGTCAACGACTGGAACATAAGTGCCATTTTTATGAAGTACTCTTATTTGGGATTCAAAAATGTCAGTCGAGGAAAGGGCAGCGCGTACGCGGTTAAAAAACACTTCCCGGTCATCCGGATGAATTTTCTCGACCCAACTTGCAAGGCTTCCTCCTAGTTCCGAGGACTTGTAACCTAACATACCTTCGAAAGTTCCGGCATATTCAAGGTGATTTTTGCCAGCATCCCATTCGTAAAATACGTGACCAGAAAGCTTCAGCAAACGATCGTATTTGGCCAGAGTCTCAGAGGGGGAATGGACGTTTGATACTTGTTCGGTATCCGCACTAATCCAGTAGTTGGGTGATTTAAAACTTCCGGGTGTAAATTCAAAGTTGTTTTCCATTCAATACTTCTAACAAGAATTTATTTAGATGTATAAATAATTTAGCGTTTATAGAAACTGAAGATTTCTTGTGCGGAAATTTAAGACAAAAATGATATCAATCTGCTATTCTAACGTGCAAACCCCTCTGAAACCTAAACAATTTTTTAATAAGTATTGTACGGTGCTTCTATCTATTACAAAAACAAATGTGATAGCCTGGGGCTTATGGAAACAACTCAAATCATTGAAAAACATAGCCGAGCCGTCAGATGGTGCCATTGGATTAATTTTCCTTTAGTCACGTTGATGGTTTGGAGTGGGATTTTAATTTATTGGGCCAACCAGGCTTACATTAAAATCCCGAAGCCCATCGCCAAGGATCTTAAAATAGAATTTCATCTGGCCGATGGCATCAGTTGGCATTTATTTTTGATTTGGCCATTCATAATTAACGGCCTGGTTTACGTTTTGTATTTAGCCTTCTCTGGCGAATGGAAATACATCCTTCCTAACCGCCAAACTCTTCCGCAGGCACTCCAAGTCGTTAAGCACGATCTTAAAATCTCCAAAACTCTGCCCGTTATTGATGGAAAACTAAATGGAGCTCAAAGAATCGCGTACACATTGGCGATTCTACTGGGCGCCGGCATGGTGATAACGGGACTTGCGATTTTTAAACCGATTCAACTGTCTTTTTTAACTCAGCTTCTTGGGGGCTACGAAGCCGCTCGATTAGAACATTTTGTTTTGACGTGTTTATTTCTATTGTTTTTTATCATCCATATTGCCCAAGTGATTCGGGCCGGCTGGAATAACTTTCGCGCAATGGTCGCGGGATACGAGGTAGTGAATGAAAATTCAAAAGACCACACTTCCTAAGGACAAACTCCGCCAAAGATTAATTCGCTCGTCAATTACCGGAGTTATTTTTTTCATTCTGGTGATTACAGGCTTTCTGATGATTCGCAAAGGCCCCAAAGAAGACGCATCACCCGTAGTCCTCAGAAATAATTTTAAGTGGAACGAGAAAATAGGCCGCTTTTTATATTCAAATAATAATCTAGCTCCCGAAATGCCGATGCCACCACCAGGAAAAAAGCCCAGAGTTAATGGGCTTATCGGCTTAAAATCTCCCATTGATGAAAAGTATAGAATCCAAGTCTCTAGCGGCGAAAAAGAAATCAGTCTTTCTGTGGCAGAGATTCGCGCACTTCCGAAATCCTACGCGGTGATTGATTTTAAATGTATCGAAGGATGGAGTGAAGTTTTCCAGTACGCGGGATTGAGCTTCAACGATTTTTTAAATCATTTCCAAGTTGGGAAAAAACCAGATGGAACTTATTATAAATTTGTTGGTTTTCAAACTCCGGACGAAGAGTACTACGTCTCTATCGATATAGAATCCATGCTTCACCCCCAAACAATCTTAGCTTACGAAATGAATTCAGCAGAATTAGCACCCAATAATGGATTTCCGTTACGATTAATGATTCCGAATAAATACGGAATTAAAAATTTGAAACGAATCGGGTCTATCTATTTTTCGGATGAGCAGCCGCCCGACTATTGGGCCGAGCAGGGCTATGATTGGTATGCGGGACTCTAATTTACTCAAAACTGTAGCTGGCCGGTTTTTAGAATTTATCCGGAAGAGTAACGCCTTTTACCACCGAACAAGAATACGTGGGATCATCACCGGTCTCATCGATTGTGATACGGCAAGAAAGTGAATTGGCACCTGACTTCAACGTCAATGTGCTAACCGTAAAATCACCTAATTTACTGGCAACTTCAGAAACGGATTTATCTTTTCCGTCTAGCATGGAAAGTAAAAGTTCATATAGGGCTTTATCGGATAAAGAAGAACTTAAGGAATCAGGATCAACATTCACCGGCTCGGCAGGAACCGCGAAACTTAAACTTGCACCTAAAGTTAAAATTAAAACCAAAGCTAACTTCTTCATAATCACTCCTCGTCCATTGCTATATGGATAGGAACTCGAATTTTAGAGTCCCTAACCATATAGCAACCGAGATGCCGCCTAAAAGCGAATAGGCCCTGGTTAGGCCTATTCAAAGTGATCACGTCACTATCAAGTGACACATTTTGATACGATTACTGGCAAAGGATCTGGTAAGGCTTGGTATCACCAACATAGTCACCTGACCAATGAAGGGCCGAGTTACAATTGGTTTCTAAGTTGCCAAATACTGGCTGAATCTCGCACGGGTTACCGCTATGACGGTAACAAAACTGCGGAGCCCAACCTTTCGGAGCTGTATAAGTTAAAGACCCATTTTCAACTTTGAAATCTAAAACCATGTTTCGTCCAGCCGGAGTGGTAAAATTAGCGGTAAAATACCTGATACCGTAATTCCGACTGAATTGCCTATGTCATTAGAAAAGGTAACCATTTTTCCCGCGAAACAAATCGCACTAGCTCCACATATGACAGGAGCATTAGCTGGATTAGTTAGGTTTGGGCTTCCGTTAGAATCAACGGCCTTCATGTTTTCACTTCCAGAGTAAGACGACCCCAAAGAGTTATAAGGTTTAGCGCAACCAAAAGCTGTTAATAAAGTTAAACATAAAACTGCCCGAGTTAAATTTGATACTTTCATTTCACACCCCACGACCTTCTGTAAAGCAACCGCGATGCCATGCTACCTCGATTTAAACCGCAATCCTCGACGCCTCGTTGATCATCGAATTAAGTTTAGACACTTTTATTAATGTACATTCGTGAAACTTACCAAGCACTTACGAAGCTTTCGACCAAACTTCCGACAGTGCTAAGAATATCGTCGTATCACTTTCTCAAGTTGATACAAGAATCGACCAGATATTGGTCGATTGAGGCGCTAGGTTTGCAATGAAGTTAAGTGAAAGTTAATAACCGCAGCCGGAACAAGTTTAATCGAATTTGGGCCTCCCCACCCGAACCGCTTTTGAGCCTGCTGCAAACATTTTATTCAGGAGTTAATATGAAAAAACTAATTTGGGTTCTAGCGATCTTGGTAGCAGCTTCAAACGCTTTCGCGGTAAGCAGTCAATCTGATACAGTTTGTAACAACTCATCAGGCGAGCTTCAGCTTTTTCCCCGTAAAGAAGGTGCAGTTCTGTTAGAAAAAGACGCTCCAAGAACAATCATCAGCCAAAAAGTCGATGAGTCTTCTTTAGTTCGCGACGAAAGAACAGCAAAGTGGCAAGTATTGGTATCTTTTAAAAATGAACTTACAGGTGAAGTTAAAAGCGAAATCTTAAGCTGCATAGCTTACATGAATTCTAATTAATTTTTCCTCGAACTAATTTCTATATTCGCTTAATTAAAAAAGGCGCCAATTAAATTGTGCGCCTTTTTATTTTTAGCCATACTATTAGCCAAATTATTCTGCTTGATATCCGTTATTCTGCTTTATACCCAGCTGCTAGCGGTTTGTCCCAGGCTTCTGCAATTTTCCCGTTTTTCACGGTAATTTTCTTCCACCCATTCTTATAAAAGTCAGCATCGGCCTTAGTTCCACCTATTTTAGTTCCCTGATTAAGGTGAACGTGAAATCCATTATCCAAAACTTTATAATCAAACTTTTTCATCGTTCCTAAATCTTCATTGGTATCCGCTAATTTCTTCTTCTGTAAGTCGACAACGATTGCACCTAATTTGCTGAGTTTGGGTTTATTATTTTGGCCAAACATGATCAGCAAATATTTTTCTTCGACAACTAGGCCCGCTAATTTGTCGCAAGCGCTAACCTCACCCGCAGGCAGTGGGATTGGTTCATACAACAAAGGCTCTAGCCCAAGTTTAATTTTTTTATCATCAATTATTAAAGTAACGATTTGATCATCTTCATCGATCTCGCCACTTTCGGACTCAAAAGATAACGTCACCATGGTTTCTTCGATCGGGCATTTCGTAACCCAATGAAGTTTGGCGGATTTTGCCAAAGCAGTGTTACCTATAAATAAAAAAGACCCGGCCAGGACGGCGATTAACTTCTTCATAGTCTTACTCCGGAAATATTATGTAATACCTAGGTATATTGGAAAACATTGGGCGCAATTTTTCAAGCCAGTTCTGATTGTCCCCGACCACGCAATGTTGCCTGCAGTTTAGCCTGATATAAGGCAAGTAAAGTCGCCCCAACCACATCCCCTTCGATAATGCGAAGAGCACTGGCGATCGCCTCTAAGGTCGACATGCCTTCGGAAAAGTGTTCTTTACGCAAATGCGAGGCACCCAGGTTTGCTTGCGTGATTTTCACTCTAGGAAGCGCTGCAAGCTCTGATTGCCTTGTTGAAACTTTACTGGCTTGCCGCCAATTTCCATCGGGTACTATAAGTTGAATAGGTAATTTACCCGCTCGAGAATTTCTTGCGCGAACGAACTCTTCCAATTCTATGGCATCATCCGAGGGATAGAACAAAACACTTTCATACTGATCAGTTAAAATGTTTTCTAGCGACAGTGGTTCATCTTTAAGTCCGCGAACACACATCTGGGAATTTACCAACGCATCCATAGCCAGACGCCCGGTATTTGTCGTACGCTTTAATTCTTTTGCATGAATGACTAATGTTACTTTAGTTTTTAAATTCAAACTGGGAATGACTGCGCAAATGCACAAGTCTTTGTGAAGCGCGCATCGCGGGCAAGGATCTTTAGTTTTTCGTTTACGGTCTAATTTATTGCTCACAGGGATCCAATCAAATTTTTGTAAAACTAGTTTCCTAATTCAATTTCCGCGATTGAAGAACCCCAATCCAATTTCTGAAGTAACTCTTTATATTCACATGCTAAATTTGCCCGAATAAAAACCGGTGTTTTCAAAGCAGGATGCGAAAAACCAATTTCTGTGCACGCCAACAATAATCGTTTCACTCCGAAGTGAGTTTCAAACAACCGGTTGTGTAAGCCTTTACCATAAGTCGTATCACCGACGATCGGATGCTTTAAGTGACTTAAATGGCGACGAATCTGATGTTTTCTTCCGGTTTTAGGAATTGCTTCCACCAAAGAATAACGGGACGTCGCAAATTGCCCGTTCGAAAACGGCAGCTCAACCGTCGATAAAGACCTGATAGCGGTTATCGCCTCTTGAGCAGGTTTATCAGTTCGAGCTTTTGAATCCGTCGCCTTATCCAAAATTTCTTTCAACGGATAATCAATATTTAATTCCTCCGGAGCATACCCTCGAACGATCGCCATATATTTTTTATGAACAAGGCCTTCGGCAAACTGAGAATTCAGTTCGCGGGCTGCATCCGAAGAAAATGCAAACACCAAAGCACCTGAAGTCCCGCGGTCCAATCGATGAACGGGATAAACATGCCGCCCCGTTTGATCTCGAACAATTTGCAGCGCAAATTCCGTGGCCAATTTATCAACGGCACTGCGATGAACCAACAAGCCCGAAGGCTTATTGACCACAACAATATGATCATCAATAAAAAGAATCGGAAGTTCCAAAGCATTCTCGTTGGTAAAGGGACTCATCAAAGCTTTACCCTACCCCAATTAGAAAAACCAACTTAAAACCAACCGAAGCTCCACGGCGGCGACCCAACCCCCTGTAAATAAAACTGTACAAAATCCTGCCAGGTTAACCCCAACAAAGCCCATGCTACTATCCCAACTCGAAGGGGGGTTCCATTGAAGTTTTTCCTATTTTTATTCTTACTAGGAACTTCCAGTTTAGCGACTGGCCAGGAATACTCATGGGATCCAAACTTAACCCAACACCAAAGACAATTCGCAAACGATCTTTCAAAACCATGGCCGGAAATCTCTACGGCAACACCCGCCCAAGCTTTTGAATCACTAAGACCACTAATTTTGGACGACGGGCCTTCGAAACAACTACTCGAAACCGCAACTCAAACTTTAAATGCCCACGGAATAAAAGATGTTTCCGAAATTATAAAATATTGTAAAGACGGCGACCAATTCGGAGCCAGCGGCTACTTCGATCAAAGTGGTGATACAATCGCAGCACGAATTTCAATTCCAGGCGTACCCGTGCAAGCGTGGAGCGCGGCAGATCAAGCAAAAATGAAATCAGCGTATTCAGTAAAAATCATGAAGTTTCCGTTTATGGAAATTTTAGCAGTATCCACATCACCTGAGATTTGTATTAAAAAGGGTGAAACCATCCGCGCGGCCTATGACGTATTTGTTCACGAACTGGTTCATTTTTTATTCCGGGATATTTTTAGTGATGTGGAATCAAAATTCGCCGGCAAATTTGAAAAAGATATTTTAGAATTTGAAATCATGCGCCCGGGTGGAGAGTTCCAAGCTTTCGTTACTGCCATAGGTGCAGAAATCAGATTGCTAAAGAAAATGGGAATTACAAATCCCAACGCCACCCGTCCAAACTTTAGTAATGAAGGCGAAATACTGGATCCCGCACCTTTGAAGTCTGAACTTATTAGTTCCTACAAACCGTATTACGAAAATCCAGAAACCCAACTTCAGCAGGAAGAAGACCGGAAATCCGCCGTAGCTTGGCGACTTGAATTCCTAAAGAACTTCGTTGCCCCCTACCTTAATACCTTAAATAATCCCAAACTTAAAACCGAGCTGCAAATCGAAATCAAAAAAGTGGAAGCATTGCTTTAACTGATCGTCCCTATCTGCTTTGATTATCATTTAGGCGCAATCCGCTAAAAACACATTTTCTTGCTCGAAAGAAAAAAGCTAAGCCATAATCGTCGGATGAATAATTCCGAAGCATTATGGCAAAAGGCCATCGAATTTCACCAAGCTGGAAATTTAGAGTCAGCAACCGATTGGTATATACAAACGATAAAAGCCGAACCGCGACGGGCCGAAGCTTGGAATAATTTAGGGGTTATTTACCGGGATGGTGGAAATCTGGTGGCGGCGTTGGCTTGTTTTCGAAGGGCCGTTAAGTTAGCACCCGACTTTGCAACTTTCCAAATGAACATGGGCGATATGTTTTTAAGAATGGCCCGCCCTGATGATGCCAAAATATATTTAAAAGAAGACCATTTAAGAGCAGCATTTGAATTCTTTGATT
>JAZKJI010000039.1:7539-13072 GCA_040384405.1 Bdellovibrionota bacterium | reverse complement strand
CATATTAATGACCGAAGGAAATTTCGAAGAAGGCCATCCCTATGCGGATGAAGCCATTCGATTGAATCCCGGCGTGCTGGGACCCGAGTGGACAAAAGCTTTTGGATTTTTAATGGCCGGAGATTACGAAATAGGATTTCCCGCGTGGGAGTGCCGATTAAAATTATTAAAAATTGATAAACCGAGTATTCCTATGTGGAAGGGTGAATCCTTAAAAGGAAAAACATTAATTACCTACGGCGAGCAAGGTTTGGGCGATGTCTTGCAATTTGTGAGATTCTTAAAATGCCTTCCACCCGACACTGGAAATATTTTATTTGAAACCCCAATCGAACTGAGACCTTTGTTAGAATACAGTCTTTCCCAGTGGAATTTAAATATTCCATTTTCATTTCGTAATCACGGTTCAACGATTCCCTGCGTTGCTGATTACCAGATCTCGTTGTTAAGTTTACCTTCCGTAGTAAATGGTTTTCCAACCGACCCCTATTTGCATGCGCCGCCGGCAAATATTTCGGGCTCTACACCTGGGCAACGATTAAAAGTAGGAATTTGTTGGGCGGGAAATCCTACCCATAAGTTTGACCGCGAAAGATCTTCTTCGCTCGGCGAATTTTTGGTGGAACTTAGCGTACCAGAGCTAGAATTATTTTCTTTGCAAGTAGGACCAGAAAATCGAAAAGATGATCCTTCCCTGATTGGTGAAGGCGGATTCGTCCACGATATCGCAAAACAATTTAAATCTTTTGCTGATACCGCAACTGCAATTCAAAGTATGGATTATATTGTTACCGTCGACACAAGTGTTGCCCATTTAGCCGGGGCACTGGGCAAAAATACATGTTTGTTACTGCCCCACCGCGGACTTGACTGGAGATGGGGATTAAACTCGACGGCAACCAGATGGTATCCAAACACCAAGTTGTTTAGAAAGTCTCCGGATGATCAAAATTGGCTAAACGCACTCAACCAAGTCGCAAAGTATTTGGCAAAACGGTCGTAAAAAAAATTAATCCAAATTATATAGTAATATCGTTTTGAAAATTGTTATCGAGATTTCTGCAGATTACCCAACAGTGGCCCACTCGTTACCCACCGGCAATGTCTGCTGAGTCCAATTCAAACCATCTGGTGAAGTAAATACCTTATTGTTAGTTACATCAGCCCAATCAGCAGCGATAAAAACTTTTCCCGACCATGTCAGCGAATAAGTCCCCGTCGAACCTGTCATGGTTCCCGTCGTCCAAGTAATTCCATTCGGCGAAGTTAGCACTTCATCATTAAAACCGTTCGTCACGCAGAACACGGCGCCGTTCCACGCAACGCCAAATCGTCGCCCCGCTGTTGGCATTGTTTGGGAAGTCCAAGTAATTCCGTCGGGCGAAGTGATGCAAAGATTTGTTGTTGTACCCGAGACTCCTCCTCCGACTGCACAAAACACGGTTCCATTCCAGGCGATTGCGTAATAAACACCGTTCGGTGCCGTACGAGTGGTCCAAGCAGTTCCATTCGAAGAAGTTAGAATTTTTGTGGACCCGGTATACAATTGCGTCGGTGCACAGAAAATTGTTCCGTTCCAAATCATATCTGAAACAGCCACCGAAGATCCTCCGCTATGAGTACCTCCGGTCCACGTAATTCCGTCAGCCGAAGTGGCAAAATATCTGCCTCCGATGATACAAAACAAAGTTCCGTTCCAGGCAGCGCCATACCAATCATACGCAGGAAATGGTCCCTCAAAAACGGTCCAAGTATTTCCATCTTTCGAAGTCGCAAAACCAGTGTACTCAGAAAGTGCGATGTATCGATCCTTCGCCCACACGACCCGGCTCCAATAAAAATCTTCAGTGGTAATTTCCGGTGGGTCTCTTAGTGTCCATGCCGTTCCATTCGTAGAAGTTAAACACTGTTCAGTATAAAATTGATCGGTAACTAAGACAGTTGTGGGGCTTGCAGCAATTCCTAATAAATAACTAAAGTTGTTTGCTGGTAAAGCTCGCGCAGTCCAAGTAATTGCATCGGGTGATGTATAAATAAAATCAGTATCCGCAGCGCCGACGAACAATGACCCTAATGCTGTAACTACTTCCGCCGAACTGCTGGCGGGAAAAGTTCCACCTGTCCATGTTGTACCGTCGGTCGAGGATGCAGAAAACCCTTGATAGGTGACAGCGCCGAAAACAGTTCCGTTCCAGGCAACGTCGGACCAATATCGAACAGCAGGAAGCGTATTTTTGGTCCACGTGAGACCATCAGTAGAAGTCGCCGCCGTTTGAGTATTATTAGCGACAGCACAATAAATTGACGAGTTACTGGTCATTCCATACCACGTACCAGCATCGGAAGTGATTACGGGCAGAGCTCGCGCCGTCCAAGCCGATCCGTTTGCCGATGTTGCAAACCCATTTGTGCCTAACACGCAAAAAACCGTTCCGTTCCACGCAATACCACCCCAAACTTTGGTGGATGGTAATGCCCTCGCTGTCCATGTAATTCCGTCAGGCGAAGTTGCTGCTTTGTTGGTAGAGATAGTACTGGCATTAGTACAGAAACTCGCCCCGTTCCATTCGACCTGAAACCAATAACTGGAAGAAGGTAATGCACGCGCAAACCAAGTTATCCCATCAGCGGAACTAGCTGCTACAGCGGAATTGTAAGCAATTGCCGCAAACACCGTCCCGTTCCAAGCAATATCACTATATCTTACCGAAGCAGGAAGGGTCCTTAAAGTCCAAGTGGTTCCATCAGGCGAGGTCATCCCTAAGTTTGAAACATCACTGTAGCCATGAACCACACAATAGACAGTTCCGTTCCACGCAATACCGCCATGCCAAGGCGATGCATGAGCGGCAAGTGTGATTTCCGTCCAAGTCAAACCATCGGTCGATTTATATCCTTGGGTTGCAGTCCCAGCGCTATTAGAAAAAAGAAAAAAGTTTCCGTTCGCAGCTTCTAAGTTCCATGGATTTGTTAACGGTGGCGTGACATCGGCCCAAGTTACTCCGTTGTCAGTTGACCGAATCACTAAAACACCAGGACCGCCATTAGGAGATGCGATACATATCACGCCGTTTATGGCGGCGACTTTAGTATATATTTTGCCCGAGTATGGGATCGTACGGGAAGTGTAGGTAATGCCGTCCGGTGACGTTATAAGCGAATTATATGTTCCATTCGTCGTCGCACAAAAAACAGTTCCATTCCAACAAATCCGGTCCCACGCCGGATTCACGTCGACGGAACACATAGTCCCTTGAGTCCAAGAAATTCCATCTGAAGATACAAGCGTTCGCGTATCGTTACCAATCAACGCAAAGACAGAACCTTTTGCTTGAATCGAATTCCACTTAGCAGAAACAGGTAAAGTTCGTTGAGTCCAAGCAAGTCCATCAGGTGACGTGGCCGCATAATCACTATTGTAAGCAACTGCGCAAAAAATCGTACCATTCCAACCTAATGCCGTCCAATCAGCAATCAACGGAAGCTTAGAAACGGTCCAGTTAATTCCGTCAGGAGTAGTCGCCGCACAATTAGACCGATAGGAAACAGTACAAAAAAGTGAACCACCCCAAATAACCGGAAACCAACCTTCATAGGGATAACTATCAGGCATAGAAGGCATAGAACGAGCTGTCCAAGTAACCCCGTCCCGGGTAGAGGCCGCAACATTCGAAAGTCCCAATATATAAACAAGTCGCCCCGCCCGCCGAGTCTGAGCACCGACCCACCCGGAAGCCTTAGAAGAAAGTAGTGCCGAAGCCGACAAAGCAGAACCAACGCCGCGAAAAAGCGAAGCCCCAATTCCACCAAAAAAAGATTTCTTAAGAAAATCCCGCCGCTTCATAATCCCTACTTCCAGTACCTAAAAGCATTACACTGCCACATGAAATTGCAAAGCACTTAACGTTCTCTCCATCGAACAAATTCATTGTGTCATTGCATCGGAACCTCGACCCGAGTTCATTGTGGGAGTCTCGCCAAAGACCGCCCAGAGAAAGCGCGCCGTCACCCCGTCCTAATAACCGGTAAAGTTTTCCATGTATCGTACCAAATCATACCATAACCACAAATGAACATCAGTGGCGGCCTAAAATCCATTGTGGGATAACTTCTTACATTGGAAGGCAGCACTGTCTTCAAATAAAGGTGGGTTATGAAAACGTATTTTATGTCGCTCTTGGTATTAGTTTTGGTTCAGGCGGCGATTGCGAACTCAGCATTGGCCTATTCAGGTTCTTCGTTTAATGAAGTCCTTAAAGTAATAGACGATCGTGGCGTTTCAAGTGATCCCAAAGAACTTGCCGAGATCAAAGTATACGAAAACAGCGGCCTCCCCCAATATGAAGTAAGCTTTAAGTCACTGGGTAATAAACTTTTCGAGGCCTCGAAACGCACCCTTCGTGACCAGGTCGATCATTATCCCCGCTTGGAAAAATTAGTTCACTCAAATGGCGTCTGCGTCAGCGGCGAATGGCAAATCGACGCAAATTCCCCATATACAGGTTATTTTAAAAAAGGCAGCCGAGCATTATTTGTTGGACGCATTTCAGTTGCGCTGGAAAATACGGTAAGCACAGGCAAACGAGGATTCGGATTAGCCGGAAAAATCTTTCCAACCACCAACCCAACAGAGGTAGTTCCAACAACCAACTTTTTTACAGTTGATGTACTAAGCGGAACCAAAGCAAAAAGATTTCTAGATGTTGCCTTAACGAATGATCCCCCACTTCACCCAAGTTTAGACATAGCCGGCGTGCTAGCGAAAATTATTCCCGCATTCCTAAAAGCCGACACCCAACCGACCTTCCGCCCGGTAACGCAAATTGCACGCACACAAGAAACATCAGCCATAAAATCACCAATATTTATGCGTTTAAGAGCTTCCGCAGAGACACTAAAAAACGATCAAGTCGACTTTAGAAATGAAGTCCTGGAAGCCATGCAGAGAAACGGAAAGATGAAATTCATTATCGAAGGATCAGAAACCACAAGTGACCGAAACAAATCGGAAGGTTGGAAAGCATTGGGATCAATAGTTTTAGATCATGCAATCGTAAGCTACGGGTGCGATCGCCGACTGCATTTCGCCCATCCCAAAGACGACAAAAGCAATAAAACCAAACAATAACTAGTTTGGCTTAGAATAATTCAGCATGATCACTAATTTTGTGCCATAACCTGGCTGTCGAGTGTCCATAGATTTGACAGTCTGAACTCTCTGAGTTCTTTTATATCTGAACTGAATTTTTAGATTTTTTTCGTACACCTTCTTCTCCTCTATATTGGATATAACGAGTGCCAACATCGCTTCATAGGTATTGGCGCTTTTCTGCATGATTGCGGCCCCTTTGTTGCAATTCTAGATGGTGTTAACAAATGATTAATAGGAGTTATTATGAAAAAAGTTAGAAATCCATTTTCGTCAGTTACCGCAGTTGTTACTGCGTTGGTTATGCTTTTAGGTCCTGTTCTTTCCCACGCTTCTTGTGACCAAGAATATGCGAATGGAATGCGTGACAGACTTGCTGCTAAA
>JAZKJI010000039.1:4156-7529 GCA_040384405.1 Bdellovibrionota bacterium | reverse complement strand
GGTATCGTTCATAATGCACAGATGGGTGCCGGAGTTGGAGCGATAGCGTTTGTACCAGGAGTAGTTGGCGCCCCGATCACTGGTGGATTGTCACTTGTAGCCGCTGGCGCAGCAGTCGTTCTCGGTGCGGCCGGAGGAGCCCTTTATGGAGTTTCCAACAAATTAGACTATTCAAACTATCTAGCCACTTACACTCTGTTGCAGGAAGCCCGACGCGGAAATGGTCCGAACATTACTGTCCTAGCTCAAGGCGCAGAGACTTCAGTAGCTAAGGTAGCAGGTGTTATAAATTCATTAAACGATTCAAACAGTTTTTGTGAAGCAAGTCCTATGAAATACCGTGATGTTTTAAGATTAGTTGGCGACGTTCTAGATCCCGCTGCTGACTGGCGCTAATAAGTTTAATAACGTCGGCGTCAGCTTCTAGTTGATCGCCGACTCCATCTTGCCCACCCCAAAAAAATTAAAACAAAATAATAAAATGCTAGTAAAAGGAACTTTCAAAATCTAGAAAGTTCCCCTTCCCATTCTTCAAATGACTAAGCAATGCAAAAGCAAACCGGCGCGAGGCGAAGCGAGCCAAAATCCCCACCCCTCCCCCAAAGTAACTCAGTAGCTTTCTTTTCTGCTCTTCTTCCTTGGCGTTGTGTTTGGAAAACTAGTTCGGCTTGGCGCATGGTTGCTCCGCAAGCGTGTGCCAAACGCATGTTCGAAGCTTTTCCAAATACAACGCCAAGGAAGAAGAGCAGAAAAGAAAGGAGTGGTGCCCCGGGCCGGACTTGAACCGGCACGACCCATTACTGGAATCCCAGGATTTTAAGTCCTGTGTGTCTACCAATTTCACCACCGGGGCATGCAAAGATGAGTGACTTTTTATATCTATGAAATTCCCTAGCTTTTGTCATGGAGAAAGAGATTTTGACATCATTTTTAAATCCTGAAATAACAGATCGGTGAATCGACTTATCAGTATCTGCGCACTTTTTGGGCTTTATTTTTTTTCGTCCCAATTAGATCAATTTATTTCTCAACAAATGGAATCTGCCCTGCGGAGCCCATCGGGCTTATCTGCCGAAGTCTGGCTTTGGGGTGCTGCCTCTTTTCTGAATGCTTTCATCGTCCCACCGCTTTTTACCTTGGTTTTTGTCCTCAAGTGTTACTTTAACTTAACCGCTGAAGAATTCGTTAGTAAGACCGAATCTTGCGTAAACCTTATCTACATCGAATTTCTACGTTCCTGGGGAAAAATCTTTCAGTGGTCTTTTGCTTTTCTAATTCCTGGGATCCTTCGTTGGTTTCAGTACCTATTTGTTCCCTTGGTTGTGCTTTTTGACTCTGCCTATTTTCGAGGCGAAAAGGATGCCCTCGAAACTTCCAGAAGCCTTTATCGCCGAAGGTGGAAAACGCTGACAGTATTAATCATCGGGGCCTGGATAATTTATCCCATGGTTTCTTCAACCGTCTTTGACCAATACCGGATTTTTTGGACCCACTCGTGGTCCTCGCTTCTGATCGGAGCGTTAGATTTCGCAGTAACCACCATCACCACCTATTTTGTGGTAAAAATATTTCTTCAAATTAACAGAGAGGTCGGCAATGAGCTTAATGTTCCAATGGAAAGACATTAAAAATCGCTCGCGAGGATTAACTTTTGATGACGTGCTTATTATTCCAAGCAAGTCAGACGTGCGTTCGCGCCGGGATCCCGTTTTAACTTCCCGCCTGACTAAAACCAGAAATATTGAATTACCAATTATCTCTGCAAACATGGACACCATTACCGAAGTCGACATGGCGAAATCCATGGCCGAACTTGGTGGCCTAGGAATTCTTCATCGATTTATGCCGATGGAAGAACAAGTTGCACAAGTAAGACTTTTAAAACACGAAGGTATGAAATTAATTTCTGCCAGCGTCGGTGTTGGTGAAGAAACCAAAGGACGTGCAAAAGCTCTGGTTGATGCAGGCGTAAATATTTTAACGATCGACATCGCCCATGGCCACTCCGTGCAAATGATGGAGACGATGAAGATGCTAAAGGATACTTATCCCGACGTTGAATTAATCGTCGGAAATTTAGCAACTCCCGATGCCGCCGAAGATTTAATCGCTGCGGGTGCTGATGCCATTAAAGTGGGAATCGGTCCAGGCAGTATGTGTACAACAAGAATTATTACCGGCTGCGGAGTTCCTCAACTAACCGCAATTGCATTATGTGCTGAAGTTGCACGTGCCCACAATGTTCCATTGATTGCTGACGGAGGCTTAAGAACCTCTGGTGATTTAGTAAAAGCTTTTGCTGCTGGTGCAGACACTGTGATGTTAGGTGGTATGTTATCGGGCACCATGGAAACTCCGGGGGAAATCAAGAACGGCAGAAAACAATACCGTGGAATGGCTTCAAAATCCGCGCAAGTTTCATGGCGTGGCGGAGTTCCGGAAGGAATGGCTCCTGAAGGTGAATCCACAACTGTAAACGTAAAAGGTCGCGGTCGCGATGTCGTATTGGAAGTTTCCGGCGGAATCCGAAGTGGAATGAGTTACGTCAACGCAACAACCATTGCCGAAATAAAAGAAAAAGCACGTTTCATGGAAATGTCTTTCTCGGGGATCAGCGAGTCCCACGCCCATGGCGTCCGCAACTAAGTGGGGCGTCTTTGATTCAGGCCTCGGAGGACTGACCGTTCTTCGAAGCCTGGCATTACAATTCCCTAACGAAAATTTTGTTTACCTCGGCGATACAGCGCGGGTCCCCTACGGTGGGAAATCAGCTGCGACGATTCGCCACTACTCTCACCAAATTTTAGAAGATCTTTTACAACATCAAGTTAAAGGATTAATCGTAGCGTGTAATACGGCATCGGCTTTTTTAACTGAAAATGAATTTAAAGGTATTCCACTTTTAAAAGTAATTGCACCTGGCTCAACGGCTGCTTTGCAGACGACAGTTAATAATCATATTGGGATTATCGGAACACGTGCAACAATTGAAAGCCGTGCTTACGAATTAGCGCTGAAAGAAAAAAATCCCGATGTAAAAGTATTTGTTCAAGAGTGCCCCCTATTTGTTCCCCTGGTGGAAGAAGGATGGATTGAAGATCCACTAACAAATTTAATTGTGTTTCGGTATTTACAGCCACTACTTCAATCAGGGATGGATACTTTGATTTTGGGTTGTACTCATTATCCGATGCTGAAAGCTAATATTCAGAAAGCTGTTGGGAATGAAGTTACTTTAGTTGAATCCGGCGATGCTTTGGCTGCCGAAATGATGAACCGCTGGCCGGAGATTGGAAAACATGTGGGCCCGGTATCAGCATCAGCATCAGCATCAGCATCAGCATCAGCATCAGCATCAGCATCAGCATCAGCA
>JAZKJI010000039.1:0-4056 GCA_040384405.1 Bdellovibrionota bacterium | reverse complement strand
TCCGAGACCGAATCCGTTCGTCGCTCTGTTTCAGGATCCCGAACGGGGTCTTTGGAAATTTACCTTACTGATTATTCTGTTCGAGCTGAAACTTTGGTTCGTACATTTTTACGACCGCTTCAACCTACAAAAATCGAAGCGCACTCTTTTCAATAGTGTATTGGCTTTATATAAAATCTCTGCGTCCCCAAAAATTAAAAAGCACTTCCGAATGGAAGTGCTTTCAAAATTTCGCTAATTAGAACCTTAACCTTTATTGAATATAAATAGTTCCGCAATCAATCGCGGCAAATGGGTACAGTAGATAGTCTTTAATAGTTACTGAACCTTGTGCACCAAAACTTAAAACTAAATCATTTCCAACGTAACTACCGACGCCACCGCTTGGAACTGTAAAGGAAGAAGTCCGGCAAAATAACTGATTCGATCCGCCCCTATCATAAATAGTATTAATTGCCGGTTCAGTATCACCAACATCTGATACCAAATGAACGAAAGAGTCGTCACCGTCGTCCGCTTGCCCAGCAAGTTCGGGATTATTACCGTGCAAAGTATTGGTACCCTTATCGCCAAAAATTATATCGGATCCCCGATCCCCATAAAGTTGGTCATTGCCGCGGCCACCATAAACGATGTCATTCCCGGCGCCGGCGCGAACGATATCATCGCCAACGTTTGCGTGAATATAATCATTTCCTGCCGCTCCATTGATCGTATCGTTGCCGCCATTTCCCTGAATGGCATCGTCGTACATGCCACCTTGAAGTAAATCACTACTGTCAGTACCTCTATAAATTGTTCCGCCACCAACTAGTACGTTACTAACTGTTGATACCGTAGAAGGAATAGATGAAGTAAAACCAATATTGCTTGGCACATTCATAGTTGGAAGAATAGCCGCCCCGTAAGGGCTGACTTGGGAACCGCTGCCCAGAACATTGTTTGAAATTTTATTTGGGGCTGAAGTTCCAGAAGCCCCTTTTCCACAATTTTGAAATACAACAAGTGAGACAAGACAGATCCCAACAATAACAAAAACTTTTCGATACATTAAAATTGATCGCATTGGTTCCCCCGGGTAAAACTTCATCGGTAAATTTACTAGACCTATTGAAAGTGAAGTGATCAATAGCTTATCAAATTTTAGCAATTATGCGAATAAGTCTAAATTATATTCTCAAGATGATACGCGTACAGTCCTATAGAAAAATCTCTTGGGGAAATGGATGCAGATTATAGGCACTGGCCATCACGGACCCATAAGCTCCAGAGTCTGCAATCCAAACAAAATCGCCCTCCTCAAGTGGAGTCATTTCGCGATTTTTTGCGAAGAAGTCGCTGGATTCGCAGATGGGCCCTACGATGTCGTATTTTTCTTTATTTCCAGGTCGGATTTTTAGGGGCAACACCCTATGAAATGCGCTGTACAAAGTTGGGCGCATTAAGTGATTCATTCCGCTGTCTAGTATGGCGAATTTTTTTACACCGTTGTGTTTGATGTATTGTACTTGCGCCATTAATCCACCTACCCGCGCTGCTATCCATCGGCCAGGTTCAGTTTGATAATGTGCATTCATTCCTTTTAATTCTTGCTTGATTGCTTCGCCGTAGTTTGCAATTAACGTTTTCTCACGGGACAAGTCCTCGTCTTCGTAAAATATTCCGATGCCGCCGCCGATATCAAAGCGGTCTAAACTTGGAAAAAAACTTTGGGCTTCCAAAAATAATCTTCGCAGCTTTTGCAAGCCTTCTTTAAAACCACCCAAGTCCGTCATCTGTGAACCTAAGTGCATCGTTAAACCTTTAAGCGAAACATTGGGTGACCGCTTTACTTCTTCGTACAAAGCCGGCAAATCAGCTTGCGCGATTCCAAATTTATTTTCTGATAAACCGGTCGCAATATACGGGTGAGTTTTTATATCCACGTCAGGGTTTATTCTAAATGCAATGGCTGCCACTTTATTTTTTGCGGCTGCCCGTTCTTGAACCCGTTTTAACTCAGAGGGACTCTCGATATTAAGTTGGTAAATATCTAGATCCAAAGCGCGATCAATTTCCCGTACCGTTTTGCCCACGCCACTGTAAATCACGTCTTCGGGTAAAAACCCTGATTCTAACGCCCGGTTAATTTCACCGGCAGAAACGGTATCTACCTTTAAGCCCTGTTGTTTTAAAATATTTAACAACTGCGGATGAAAATTAGCTTTAACGGCATAATGAATCTGGAACTGCGGTAAATGGGATTTAAGTTCTGCCGCACGAGCCTTTAGAATTTCCGTATCGTAAACGTAGGCCGGTCCTTGGTAATTTTGCGTCAAAAAATTAAGAGATCTGGGGTTCAATCCGAAGCACAGTTCCCCATTCACATATTGTAAATAACGATCATTCATATTAGACCTACTGCATGGCAAAAGCGTTTGAAACCAAAGTGTTTGGTCATTCCTCTACTGGATTACCCATATTATCCTATCACTTTAAAGGCGAAGGACCAGAGGTTTTAGTTCTCGGCGGAGTGCACGGCGATGAAATTGAAGGAATTTGGGGCGCCCGCTTCCTGTTAGATAAACTGATTCAGAGTTATGACTTTAAATTAAACCTAACCGTGGTTCCGGAATTCAACGTCGAAGGATGTTTTGATAAAACTCGCGGCAATAAAAACGGCGTCGATCTCAACAGAAATTTGCCTACCAAAGATTGGTCTCCGGAAGTTAAAACTCCGCGCTATAATCCCGGCCCGTCCGCTTTAAGTGAAAATGAAAATAAAGCATTGGTTAGTTATATCGAAACAAAAAAACCAGTATTCATTTTAAGCCTTCACTCATGGCATCCAGTTTTGAACGTAAATGGAAATTGTCTAGAACAGGCAAATACCTTAGCGGCCTTAACGGGATATAAAATCGACACGGATATTGGTTACCCAACTCCGGGTTGTTTGGGAAGTTATGCTGGCCTTGAACGGCAAAGCCCAACTTTAACTTATGAAATTGAACGCGGTCTTGCGATTGAACCCATCCGCGACATCCATGTACCAGCGATGATTGCATGTTTAAAAACGACAGAAGAACTTTTTTCTAAATAGATAGGCGAATTAAAATGGCTGACACTCAAAAAATTATTTCTGATCTTTACGCAAGACCGGGCGCCGAATATCCAGTTGCCAATTGGACAGCGTCTGAAAAAGCGGCGATCCACGAAACTTTGGAACAACTGGATCAAGGAAGAATCCGCGTATGCACTAAAGACAACGGCCAATGGATTACCCACGAGTGGATTAAAAAAGCCATTTTACTTTTCTTCCGCATGCAGCCCAACGAATTACTAAAAAGCGATCAATTCCAATATTACGATAAAGTCCAAGTGAAAAAATGGACCGGCACCGAAGGCGTTCGCGTAGTTCCCCCTGCCGTAGTTCGCAAAGGTGCATTCATCGAATCCGGTGCGATCCTTATGCCTTCCTATGTAAATATCGGCGCCTTCGTCGGAAGCGGCACTATGGTTGATACATGGGCCACTGTCGGATCGTGCGCACAAATCGGAAAGAATGTTCACCTAGCAGGTGGTGTAGGGATTGGCGGCGTTTTAGAACCTGCTCAGGCACAACCCGTTATTATCGAGGATGAATGTTTTCTTGGATCACGAAGTATCGTTGTTGAAGGCGTTCACTTGGAAGAAGGTGTTGTCCTTGGCGCAGGTGTGGTTATCACTGGAAGTACAAAAATTATTGATGTTACTGGATCCTCACCGGTAGAACTGAAAAAACGGATTCCAAAAAATTCTGTCGTGATCCCTGGCACGAGTCAGAAAGAATTCGCCGCTGGTTCCTTTGGAGTACCTTGCGCATTAATCATTGGGAAACGAACCGAGAGCACTGATAAAAAAGTTTCTTTGAATAGCGCGCTTCGGGATTTTAATGTTTCTGTTTAACTGGCTGTCTTTCTGGCACGGTCTAATGTGTCCGATTTACTTATTACTTCTCCTGTTGATATCTAAGCTTACTGATTACCCTTCTGTGACCGTCTGCGGTGTCCCGGCAGGGGGATACCAAGAAGAACCCGA
>JAZKJI010000038.1:0-2142 GCA_040384405.1 Bdellovibrionota bacterium | reverse complement strand
AACGGCGGCAACCAAATTTAGAAACTTTTTATTTTTTGGAATTATTGATTCGCTGTTTGCACCCAAGGCTTTTTTCACTGCCTGTTCTACTGTGGCTTTGTCAGTGGTCTTCCAGGTAGTCGCCTGCATAACACCTTTAGGGTCTACTTCAGGACGCATAAGAATTGTTGGCTTATAATCTTTGCCGAACACACCTTGGCAGACTAGTGCTTGTGAGCTTAGGCTGGCCGCGCTAATTGCGATAAATAAAAATGCGGAAATCGCAGATGTATTTAACTTCAAATTTTGCTTCAATGTTTTCATAACTTTTCCTTTTTTCGTTTCATTTCTTTTATAAAATTAAAATAATGGAATATGCTGTCTTAATACCGGGCCGATTTTTTCTGGCTCCATCCAAGTACCGTTCATCCCGTCAAACATAGTGTCCCACGCCCAGCCACCGGTGCCTCTGGTGTTCACGTAATCCCAAAATAACTGCGGATTGCCTTTTGTTTTTTTGAAAACGATCTCTGCGACATAATCCATTTGAAGTAAATGGACATCTTGACCGTGGGAATCGCCAGGTCCAAATGCTTTATCAATAAACGGTCCGTGCTTAGGTACATTATAGAAATCGTTGAATTTTTGAGTTCTAGTGGTGTTCTCGTTGTAGTTTCCTCTTTCCGGAATGTAGGAAATTCTTCCGCCGCGATTGCGGATTCGGTGCACTAACACTTTTAATAATGATTGGTGATCAAGCTGGCCTAATTCCAGGTATTGTTTTTTTGTCGTATAGTTCGCAGTGTGATCAGGGCCGGAGTAATCATTTTCCGGTGGAAAGTTCTTTAATTCTCGGGTGCGCGCGCTGGGAGTCTTAGCCATTTCAACTGCCGCATCTTGCATTAACTTTTTAGTATAATTAGCAAGGCCCTTTTTATCTTTTAAAGCATTGAATACTGCGATCAGAGTATCTTTTAGACGGGGATCAAGAGCTGCAAGTTTTTCCGGGGAATAACTTGCGTCGTAGTTTCGGATAGAGCCTGTTTCAACTTGTTGGATATCGGTAATTGGTTGATCAGGAAGTGCGAGTGAAGTCTCGGAAATTTTTTTATGAGCTAGTGCTATTGCCGGTTTGAATGCCGGGTACTTAGCGAACAAATCCGCAATTTCTTCTTTACTTGCTTTTAACGCAGAAACTTTTTCTACGTTTTTAAGCGCAGCAGTACACTTCATCATTCCAAATGACGGAATAGCGAAAAGTAAAACTGGAAGAATTAACAGCGCGGATTTCATCGTTCGTCTCCTAAATGGTTTAAAACAAAATCAACTTCTCTAAAATAATATCTAAAATAACGGGATATACTTTCTCATCGTGCTACCGGTAAATTCTGGAGACATATATTTCGAGCCCCAGCCATCAAACATAGTGTCCCAAACCCAGTCGCCAGTTCCTCTGGTCGTTACGTAGTCCCAGAATAATTCCGTGTTGCCACCGGTCTTTTCAAAAATTACATCAGCTACGTAATCCATTTGCAGCAAGTGAACATCTTGGCCGTGTCCAGAACCGGCGCTAAAATATTTATCGAAGAACCCACCGCGTGCTGGAACTTTATAAAAGTCATTATACTTTTGAGATTTGGAAACGTTGCCGTTGTAGTTACCAACTTTAGGAATGATTCCGATTTTTTCACCGCGACCGCGGAAGCGATGAACTAAAACCTTAACCAAAGATTGGTGATCTAATTGACCTTTTTCTAAAAATTCTTTTTTAGTTGTGTAGGCACCAGGAACGTTACTTGGTGAACCTGGAAAGTTTTGTAACTGGCGTGTACGAGCATCTGGATTCCGAGCCATCTCGACAGCAGAGTCTTCCATCAATTTCTGGACATAAGCCGCCATACCTTTTTTATCCATCAACTTATTATAAACAGCGACAAGTGCTTCCTGCGCGCGAGGATCAAGTGCCTGCAATTTTTCTAAATTATAGCTTTGATTAAGATCAGAAATATTAATGCGCTCTTTGATTTCAGAAACTTTGGTAATCGGACCAGCGTCCATCGATGCTTCCGCAGTTATATTAGATAACTCGTTGTAAGCTTTTTGAATTGAATCCTTAAATAAAGGATACTTAGTTTTAAGAGCTGCAACTTCATCCGGAGTCGC
>JAZKJI010000037.1:2950-4610 GCA_040384405.1 Bdellovibrionota bacterium | reverse complement strand
ACTTTTGGATGATCTTTGAATGCGCGCTTCGCTAGCGTGTTGCGCACGACCTTCATCTCAGACTCAGCAGCGTGAAGCTTTTTACGTAAGTTCGTTACTTGCTCCACTTTCATGCCCTTAAAGTCTACGACAAAGGCTCCCTTAGCTTTTGCTAATTTTTCAGAGATCAATTTGATGTCTGTATCTTTTTCAGCTCTCAACATATCGAAACCTCCCTTCGTTAGAATTAAGAACGTCCGTCTCGGGTGGCCTAAGCTTCAGAACCTATTCCTGAAGCTTAAATTAGATTCTTTCGAACACCAATCGTCACCGACGCTCTGTTAGTTTATTTACTCTTCAGAACCGGCCATAGCTTGATTTGCATCAAGTTTCACGCCCGGACCCATAGTAGATGCAACTGTAAGAGATCTTAAGTAAGTCCCTTTAGAAGTTGCAGGCTTAGCTTTAACGATAGCTTGGATGAAAGCATCAAAGTTATCTTTTAATTTAGCTGCGCCCATTGATTTACGACCGATAGAAACGTGAACGATTCCGGCTTTATCAACGCGGAAATCTAATTTACCTTTTTTCTCAGCAGTAACTGCTTCGCCAACGTTCATAGTAACAGTTCCAACTTTAGGGTTCGGCATTAAACCACGAGGCCCCAAAACTTTCGCTACTTTTGAAACAGTCGCCATCATATCAGGCGATGCGATACATTTATCAAAATCTAACCAACCACCGTTGATTTTTTCAACGAGGTCTTCCGCACCAACATAGTCAGCACCTGCCGCTTTTGCTTCGTTCTCTTTCGGACCTTTAGCAAAAACAACTACGCGTACATTTTTACCTAAACCGTGAGGTAAAGCGATCGCGCCACGAACTTGTTGATCAGATTGTTTAGGATCAATACCTAAACGAACTGCTACATCGAGAGATTCGTCAAATTTAGCCGGAGCAACTTCAACTGCTAATTTGATACCTTCTTCGAATGAATATTTTTTTTGTGAATCGACTTTTTTAGAAGCCGCTGTAAATTTTTTTCCCATATTCAACCTACTCTACTTCGATGCCCATGCTCTTCGCCGTACCGGCTACTTGAGACATAGCTGATTCAACTTTAACGCAGTTTAAATCAGGCAACTTAGTTGTTGCGATTGTTTTGATTTGGTCTTGTTTGATTTTTCCGACCTTGTCTTTTTGTGGCATTTTAGAACCTGATTCTAATTTTAATGCCTTCTTAATCAACGAAGATACCGGAGAGGTCTTAGTGATGAATGTAAACGAACGGTCTTGATAAACAGTGATGATGATCGGAACGATACTATCACCTAACGCTTGTGTTTTAGCGTTGAACTGTTTACAGAATTCCATAATGTTTACCCCATGCTGTCCAAGTGCCGGTCCAACGGGTGGAGCTGGATTAGCTTTCCCTGCCGGTATCTGCAATTTGATCATTCCTGTAACTTTTTTTGCCATACGTGATCCCACTTTTTTGCATATTACCCGTCTGTAAACGGATAAGGGTTATTTTCAGCTGCAACCCCCATGGTGGCAGCCGTTTAAAACTAACTTTTTTCGACCTGAATGAAATCCAATTCCACAGGGGTTGGACGTCCGAAAATGCTTACAAGCACTTTCACTTTTGCTTTTTCTTCATTGATATCTTCAACTGTTCCGT
>JAZKJI010000037.1:1377-2940 GCA_040384405.1 Bdellovibrionota bacterium | reverse complement strand
TTTTCCTTTTTAGTGTTCCCACTTTTGCATTTACTTTGCTCTGTAACAAACAAAGTAAGGGTTTAATCTTCGAGTTTGAACCCCATGCTCAAACTCGTTTAATAATTACTAACTCGTTTTTTCAACTTGGATGAAATCTAACTCCACAGGAGTAGGTCGTCCAAAAATACTTACTAATACTTTTACTTTTGCTTTTTCTTCATTGATGTCTTCAACAGTACCGTTGAAGTTGCTGAATGGTCCGTCTGTTACAACCACTTGCTCACCGATAGAGAAATTGGCTTTAGCTTTTGGTTTCTCACCAAGGCCGGCCATTTGCTGAGTTACACGCATAACTTCTGCTTCAGGAACTTCAGGAGGACGAGAACGCGCGCCTGAACCACCGCCAACGAATCCGCCGACTTTTGAAGAATTTTTAACTAAGTGCCAGCTTTGATCGCTCAACACCATGTTAACAAAAATGTAACCAGGGAAAAATTTACGAGACTTCGTTGTTTTTTGACCTTTTACAAGCTCAACAACATTTTCAGATGGAATTAAAATATCACCGAAAAGAGTTTCCATTTTATTAGAACGGATTCTTTCTTCAATGGCAGCTTTAGCAGTTGCTTCGCAACCGGTCTGAACATTTATGATGTACCACTTTTTATCCATGCTCGCCTCTTACTTCATTAACTGGTTTAAAACGAAACCTGAAAACATATCGAAAACACTTACGATAACACTTGAAATGAGAACCATAACAACAACTACGATAGTCATACCGCGAGTGTCTTTCATCGGTGGCCAAACAACTTTTTTGATTTCAGCAATAACTTCGTCAGCCCAAGCTAAAATGCCTTTGTTAAATTGAAGATATAAAAATAATCCTAAAGCAATTGTTACCGGTAAACCGTGACGAACTATATCTAAATCCATCGCACGGGCTACGAAACCGAAAGCTCCGGAAAAAACTTTTAACAAGGTCGCAATCGTAAAACCGATAAGCGCCGATAAAGTTAAGAAGCTTAAAGTAACAATTTTAGAATTTGTATTATCCATTAAAATTTTCTCCACTAAATTTTGTAATTACATCCAATTTGCAATCACTTTTTTGTGTTAACCATACAATTAATTTTCTTACGAAAAATAATTGGCAGGGGCGGAGGGATTCGAACCCACGACCTAACGATTTGGAGTCGTTCGCTCTACCGCTGGAGCTACACCCCTCTAGTTGACACAAGATGCAGAATATAACTCTAAAAAAGCGAAAGGGACAACTAGAAAGTCGTCCCTTGGCGCATTTTTTGAATAGACTGTTGACGCGGCGAGTAAAATTACTCGATGATTTCTGTTACAACGCCAGAACCAACTGTACGGCCACCCTCACGGATAGCGAAACGTAAAGATTGTTCCATAGCGATTGGAGTAATTAACTCAACGTTAATTTCAACTTTATCACCTGGCATAACCATTTCAGTTCCAGCTTTTAACGTAACAACACCAGTAACGTCTGTTGTACGGAAGTAGAATTGAGGACGGTAGTTTGTAAAGAATGGAGTATGACGTCCACCTTCTTCTTTA
>JAZKJI010000037.1:0-1306 GCA_040384405.1 Bdellovibrionota bacterium | reverse complement strand
TGAATTTTTTATGAGGTTTAACAGAACCTGGTTTAGCTAAAACTTGACCACGCTCAACGTCTTCTTTTTTAGTACCACGTAAAAGAACGCCGCAGTTATCGCCAGCTTGTCCTTCATCTAACAACTTACGGAACATTTCGATACCTGTAACAGTTGTTTTTTGAGTTGGACGGATACCGATGATTTCGATCTCGTCATTGATTTTAACGATACCACGCTCAACACGGCCGGTAACAACAGTTCCACGACCAGAGATTGAGAACACGTCCTCAACTGGCATTAAGAATGTTTTATCGATAGCACGAGCAGGTTGTGGAATGTAAGTATCACAAGCTTCCATCAATTTAAGAATAGATTTAGTACCTAATTCAGAATCTTGACCTTCTAAACCTAATTTAGCAGAACCTTGAACGATTGGAATTGTGTCACCTGGGAATTCGTACTTAGTTAAAAGTTCGCGAATTTCCATTTCAACTAGTTCTAATAATTCTTTATCGTCAACCATGTCACATTTGTTCATGAAAACAACAAGTGATGGAACACCAACTTGACGAGCTAAAAGGATATGCTCACGAGTTTGTGGCATAGGACCATCAGCTGCAGAAACAACTAGAATAGCGCCATCCATTTGAGCGGCACCAGTGATCATATTTTTAACGTAATCGGCATGTCCCGGGCAATCAACGTGAGCGTAGTGACGTTTGTCAGTTTCGTACTCAACGTGAGTTGTAGAGATAGTAATACCACGCTCTTTTTCTTCAGGTGACTTATCGATTTGATCGTAAGACATAGCTTGTGCTTTACCTGACTTTGCAAGAGTCGTCGTAATAGCTGCTGTTAAAGTTGTTTTACCATGATCGACGTGACCAATAGTTCCGATATTGCAATGCGGTTTCGCGCGGTTAAATTTCTCTTTAGACATATGTCCTCCTGCAGAGATTTGTTATTAATTAAAATTTCGTTACCATACTAAATCAAAAAACAAAAAAATCAATAGCCATCAAGCTTTGGAGCCCGTGATCGGAGCCGAACCGACGACCTCACCCTTACCAAGGGTGTGCTCTACCACTGAGCTACACGGGCAAAATAAAACCTTCGTCTTACAATCCCATTAGAGCTTACTTGGAGCGGGAGACGAGTCTCGAACTCGCAACCCTCTGCTTGGAAGGCAGATACTCTAGCCAATTGAGCTACTCCCGCCCATCAAACTCTTATGACTGCGCTTCTTCCCAGTGAGTGACGATTTGGGAAAAAATGGTGGACAGGGAAGGATTCGAACCTTCGAAGACCGAAGCCAGCAGATTTA
>JAZKJI010000036.1:0-22939 GCA_040384405.1 Bdellovibrionota bacterium | reverse complement strand
ACTGAACTGGATGGGGCTCTTTAAATTTCAAAAAATAGGTATCAAAGTTTTTTTCTTCGATTTCGTGATAAAGAGTCGAAGTCACGTAAGAGAAAACCATCAACGCTTGTTTCTTTTGAAAAAGCCCATAGGCCTGCGACCAAGAAGGACTAAAACTGTGAGCCTGGGCAAACAAACTCTTCATAAAGTCATTGGCTTTACTTTTCTTTTGATTATGCACCCAAAATAAAAATTGTAGACCCGGTGATGAAGTTCGCGGATCTTCGTAGGCAATTTTGTCTCTTAACCGGGGATCAAGTAAATCATCTAACGATTGTGGCTCGAAAGGTAAAGTTCCTTTACGTGCGATAAAAGATAAGATTCCCCAGTCGTACGGAACAAAATATTCGTTTTCAAGTTGCGGATCTAAACCCTGTTCTTTAATTAAATTTCCAAAATCGATTTTCTTCCATTGAAGTTCGCCGAGTGCCCGCTTTAAGTCGTATTGATCTAAACCGATCACCATATCCGCACCCAAAGTTGGACCTTCAAGTTTTAAGCGTTGAAGAAGCACCCCTGAATCCGGGGACTCGATAAAATCAATTTCCATTCCGGTTTTTTCTTTGAACTTTTGTTTTAACAGCGGACCGGGACCCCAAGCTTGAGTAAAGGACGCATAAGAATAAACTCTTAAGTGCGGAGCTGCCGCCGGAGTTTTAACTTGATTCCCTTTATTGATAAAATACAAAAATAAAACTGAACTAATGACAGCAAGAAAGGCGATGAAATGTCTCACCTTACCACCAGATCCCGCGCCGACGTTTATAGAAATAGTAATCTACTCCTAAACATCGGCCAGCACCTACCCAAGCAAAGATCACATGTAAAGCGATAAGGGTTTTTAAATAATCTTCCTGAACGGGATTAGAAAAGAAAACCATATTCACCGTTAAAAATATCGCAAGCAAAGCCATCGGCCTAACGACATAACCAAACAAATAAGAAATTCCGATGGATAATTCTAAAGCCGCGATACAAAAAGCCAAAGTCATCCAATGGGGAATTAACTGAGCAGAAATAAAATATTTATACCATTGCGGAGCCGCACTTGAAGGTAACCATTCGGCTACTTGCTCGGCAAATAGCGGACGGTTCAAAAAGTCACCTTGGATTTTTATCAAAGCTTCTTGAAGATAATAAACGCCAATAAAAATCCGAAGGAATGCTATCGGAAAAAGATGGCCCACATATTTAATGCTTTCGAAAAATGAAAAAAGCATGCTTAGAGCTTAGTACCGGCGAGCGCCGGTTGTCTAGGAATGAACAGAAACCTTTTTGCGCGGGCAAATATCGAAAAGAAAGCAGCTATTGCAAGCAGGCGTTCGGGCTTTACAAATGCGGCGGCCATGGAAAATAAGCAAATGAGGGACTAAAACCCAATCTTCTTTCGGCACGATGCCCTGTAAATCAATATCAATTTTTTCAGGCTCTATTTTTTTCGTCCATCCCAGCCGCTGACTTAAGCGACGCACGTGGGTATCTACGACCACTCCCGCCGGAATGTTAAAAGCATTTCCTAACACCACGTTTGCGGTTTTCCGACCCACTCCCGGTAACTCGATTAGTTTGTCCATATCAGGTGGAACTTTGCCTTGATACTGCTCGATTAATAAGCGGGAACATTCGATAATGTTTTTAGCTTTATTTCGATAAAAATTGGTGGATTTAATAATTTGCTCAACTTCGGTCAATTGCGCCGAAGCTAAATCTTGGGCCTCCGGATATTTCAAAAATAAAACATCCGTAACTTTATTCACCCGAATATCCGTACATTGAGCCGACAAAATTGTAGCGATCAAAAGTTGAAATGGAGAACCATAATTCAACTCGCAGTGAGCATCAGGATATTCTTTTTTAAGACGGGAAATGTATTCTGCAGTTTTAGTCGGAGTCGCCGAAGTCACCGATGGCTTCAACGGGACAGCCTTCCATTGCTTCTTTGCAGGCTGCTTCTTCTTCGGGGGATTCTGGTTGTTTCGCGACAAAGGCATGGCCATCTTCCTCGTGCATATGAAAATTCTTAGGAGCCGTCAAAACGCAAGCATCACAAGCAATACAAGATTGATCGACAAAAACTTTGCCCGGTTTGTTATCTTTCCATTTAGTACTAATATCTGCCATAAGAACCAACTTTTAAAAAAGACGAGCCTTAGTATAGCAGGGTCCTGGGGAAAAGAGAATCCCGGAACTATATTCCGTTAATACAGCGTTATAACGGAATAAGGACGCTTTCGCGGTTGTTTTCTTGGTTATCGGCAACGGTACGGTAACGGCACCGGCGACAGTTCGGGGACGGGAATTGGTAAATGGGTGGACTCGGTACCTGTGCCCGTTGGCCGGGATCCGTCATCTGTGCCCGTTACTGTGTCGGTTGCCTGTGCCGGTACAGTTGTCGGCTTCTGATGCTGATACTGATGCAGTTTTAGTCTAGTTATTGGTTTTGGGTTTTCAACGCAGGATCCCGGTCCCCTGTCCGGGGACCTATGTCTGAAAATACTGTCGAATCTTCTCTTATCAATGTCGGGAATTGGAAACGAAGGTAAAATATTAGTAATTACTTAAGGAGGGGTCCATGGAAGGTCCTCGTGCGCCTGTTGATGGTGAATGGTCTGATTTAATTACTTTTTTGAATAAGAGTCTTCGTTCTGAATCGGCTTGGAATATTGATGAAGAATATCCTACTGCTTTGGTTCAATCTAATAAGCATAATATTCGAATTATAAAAGGCCCTGGCGGAATTATTTCCCATGCGGTTCTTAAGCCTCTTATCGTTAAATCTCCTCATGTTATTTATAAAGTTGGGGCTATTGGTTCTGTTGTCACAGATGAAAAACATCGTGGTCAGGGACATTCTGGTTTAATTTTAAAAAATTGTGTCGAGCTTGCTCAGGAACAGCAATGTGATGTTGCGATTCTTTGGACTAATCTTTATGACCATTATCGTAAATTTGGGTTTGAGTTAGCCGGAAGCGAAGTTAGTTTTGTTGTTCCTCCGACTTATGAAAAAACCGGGCGGCCTTTGCAGTTTACTTCTAATCGTGCGGTTGCTCCGGATGCTATTTTGCGCGTGTTTAACAAACACTCGGTTGCTTCGGTTCGCACAATTGATGAAGTTAAAAAATATTTGCAGATTCCTCAGACAAAAGTTTATGCGGCTTGGGAACTTGATGGCCGTCTTGCTGCCTATGCCATCATGGGTAAAGGGGTGGATTTAACTGGTTATGCCCATGAATGGGGTGGCGATGTTGAAGCACTTCTTAGTTTATTTTCCCATATCGTGCGTGAAAAAAATGAGAGCTGCGTTGTTATTATTCCTGGGCACTCCGCGAATTTGATTCGTCAGATGCAAAATGATGGTTTGCTTCCGCACAATGGTTACTTGGGGATGATGAAGATCGTCAATTTTGATCAACTGGCTGCAAAAATTAAACGTGGCTTTAGACAATTGGGAATTGCGGATTTTGTTTTAGAGAAAAATGCTGCGGGATACGTCTTCGGATTTCCTCGCGAGATTTTTACTCTGCAAACCCTACCTGATATTCAAACTTTATTATTTGGGCCCGTAAATTATCGTGAGTTGGGAATTTTCTCGGAAGACTCCTTAAGTAAACTTGAGCTATTACTGCCACTACCACTTTGGCTTTGGGGTTGGGATTCAATATGATTCGTTCGCGAAAAAACACTTACGGAGCTTCGTTAATCGGAGCTCTGTTGATTTTTCCATTTTGTTTTTTAGTTTCCTCTAGTTGCATGCAAGATCCTACAAAAGATGACTCTCCGGGTGTCAGTGCTTCTTCACAAGCAGTATTAAATGCCATCGTTGATGCTTGGGGATTGCAATACGATGATCCGTTTGAAGAAATTGTTTCTGATTTGAAACTTCAAGAAGCAGTTACTTACGAAAATGCTTATGTTATTTCCGGATCTACCCAAGATATCGTGATGAAGAAAAATCGCCGCACTAGCCGCTTCATTCGTTTTTCAAAAGATACGACCGGAATGATTTTGACTTTAAATTTCGGAATTAATATTGATCCTATTCCAAACAGCGCGATTGCTTCAAAACCATATGCATTCGAGAGTTCCGTCGTCATCGATTTTACTCCGAAACCAGAACCGGGCGTTGTCCAAGGGGCTGAAGTCACGGCTGCAATGGCAAATGCATTTAAAAGTTTCCAAAAGCGGATCCAAGATCCACCCGAGGATGCTTCTGACGGCGCACCTCCCGTTACTTCCACTGAATACGATCCCGATAAAGAAGAAGCAGAGCTAATCTCTATTCATGATCTTCTGTTCTATGCGCAATGGTGTACCTACCCGGGTGTCAGTTGTTATAATTTAAAACGTTCGGCCGAGTTTTTGCCGGCTCCGGAAATTTTCGTTAACAAACCAAATTGCGGCGGATTGCCAAAGTGCCAACTTAAAGTAAACCGCGTCGAGTACATGGTTTCTTCAAAATACATGAAAGACGGAGTTCAAAAAGAGTCCCGAGCTGTCATTAAACTTAAATTCGCGCCACAAATGCCTTATTTGGCCCGCACATTACAAAAATGTATTTTCCAAATGTACGTTATCAATAATCAAGCTGTTGCAGCGGATTACTGCCAAACGGTAGTCGGCGCGGCATTCGGTACAGATTCCAGCCAAACTAGTTTACTCCAAAATGATTCAGCGTCGGTTGCCCAAAGCTCTGCAATCCGATAGCATCATCCTGCCCTACCCACTTTAATATAATTAACTGAATTCTTAAAGTGGGTTCGGTCTTGTGAAGGAGAAACCACCATGAAAAAAATTGCAGTGATTTTATCCGGAAGCGGCCATAAAGATGGCTCCGAAATTACCGAAGCCGTATCAACTTTAATCGCCCTTCGACAAAACGATGCGGAACCTTTTTGTTTTGCTCCAAATATCGACGTTGAAGAAATTAATCACTTAACCGGAAAACCAACCGGGCAAAAAAGAAATGTTTTGGCAGAAGCTGCCCGAATTGCCCGGGGCCAAGTTCAAGATTTAAATTCCCTGGTTGCAAAAGACTTTGACGGTATTATTTTTATCGGTGGGTACGGTGCTGCTAAAAATCTTTCCGATTGGGCTTCGAAAGGCGCAAAGGCAACTGTGAATACAGATGCAGAACGCGTGATCAAATCTTTTTATGAATTAAGCCGCCCGATTGGTGCTATTTGCATTGCTCCTCATTTAGTTGCGAAAGTACTTGGTTCTAGCCACGTTGAACTGACAATCGGAAACGATAAAGAAACCGCACAAGAAATTGAGAAAACCGGCGCTCAACACGTTGAATGCCCAGTGACAGATTATATAACTGACCGCCAACACAAAGTGGTCACGACCCCCGCATATATGTACAACACGACGCCAGATAAAGTATTTCAAGGAATCTCAGGATTAGTAAAAGAAATAGTAGAAATGGCATAACGAGGAAATATGAAAAAGAAAATCGTCTTTTTTTTCGGTGGACAGTCTCCAGAACATGAAGTTTCAGTACGATCCATCAAGAATGTGATCGAAGCACTGGATAAAACCAAATTCGATTACCGCTTGGTCGGGATTTCAAAACAAGGTTCATGGTTTTTATTTAAAGACGATGCTTCTTTTAAAAATTTATCGGCAATTAAAGATGCCGATATGAAAACACAACCGCACGTCACTTTAGTTTATGAATCAGAAAAATGTCATTTACTGCAGTGGAAGACCGGTGAAAAAGAAACGATCGACGGTGCTTTCCCACTAATCCACGGGGTTCACGGAGAAGACGGTTGTATCCAAGGTATTTTTAAAATGATGAATATCCCCTATGTCGGCTGCAATTTATTATCTTCTGCCGTCGGTATGGATAAAGAAATGATGAAGCATATCTTAGCGCAACAAGAAATTTCTTGTTCGCCTTATATGCTGATCACGCGCGAATGGACTCCAAGTTTTCAACAGGTTTCCGAAAAATTGGGAAATCCATTTTTTCTAAAACCCGCAAATATGGGATCTTCCGTCGGAGTACACAAAGTAAAATCGCCAGAGGATTATAAAACATTTTTAGCCGATGCATTTCTTTACGACAACAAAGTATTGGCAGAAAAATTCATTCAAGGCCGTGAAATCGAGTGCGCAGTTTTAGGAAACGAAAAACCAAAGGCCAGTTTGCCAGGCGAAATCCGCCCATCCCATGAGTTTTATTCCTACGAAGCGAAATACTTGGATGAAAATGGTGCCGACCTTATGATCCCGGCAAAATTATCACCGGATATGATCGACATTATTCAAAATCTAGCAATCCAAACATATCAAGCAATGAATTGCGAAGGTTTAACTCGAGTCGATTTCTTTGTGACGGAAAAAAATGAAATTTTCGTTAACGAGATTAATACAATTCCGGGTTTTACTAATATTTCCATGTACCCAAAAATGTGGGAAGCATCCGGAATCGGATACTCCCAATTAATTACAGAACTAATTAATCTTTCTTTCCAAAGAGACGAGCGCGATAAAGCTTTGAATAAAAACTTTAAAGAGCTGGGGAATTAATTGTAATTTCCCCCGGATTTCCCGCGGGCCCGTTTTCACCCGTGGGCCCGTTTGGACCAATTGTTGCCCCAGGCCCGAAAACTTCAGTATACGGTAGAAACCAATTTCCATTTTCATCCCGATATTTTTTAAGTGCTTCCGCTGCCGGTGGATAATCTGGCAGTATTCGTTCTAGATCCCAAGCCATTGCCATCTGTCCGTCAGCACCCTTTACTCCGGGTTGCCCACCCTTACCTCCGGGGCCGCCCATTCCGCCAAGCCCTGGTTCATTTACTTCGATGAAGGCTTCAAAGCTTCTTTGCTCAACAATTTCGAAAGTTACGTTACCCGCATCACCACCAGCAAAACCTGGCTTACCTGAAAATCCTGGTTTGCCTGGTTGTCCGGGGAATCCACGGGTTGGCGAAGAGCACACAACGGTAATCGCGGGTGTTCCCGCATTTTCCATTCGGCAAAGTCCACTGTTACCCGTTTTTCCGTCAGCGCCTCGAAGAGTTTCATTGGGTGGCAGTCCTTGCGATCCTTGACCGCCTGCCTCGCCGCGAAGATTAAATGCAAATTTTCCTTCGACCCTTCCGGCTGAAAATAAAATTTGTCCACCGGACCTGCCTGTCATTCCCTTTGAGGCACGGATCCCTTCCGGAAAAGTTTCAATCAGTGAGCTAGTTGAAGATTTAATGACCGGTGCCCGGAAAATAATGTTTTTTCCGTGAGTAATTAGTTTACTGCCAGATTCGAACGAAATAGACGGCGCATCGATGACATAAAATTCAGCGCCCCGGATTAACGCTTTAGAGGCTCGCAATTGATCCAAAGATTCATCATTCAAATCGGTATCGCCAAAGAATTTAATTGGCTGGTTTAAGGCCGCAGCTTCGTCACCGCGCTCCTTAGAATCTTTACGTTGAATTTCCACACAACCTTGCATCAGTAACGTTAAACCCACTATCAAACACACTAACTTTTTATTTTGTCGCAATTGTTGCCCCCATGATTTTGATAAATTCATATTTTCCGCCTTTCGCGGATTCTGGCTTCTCAAATAATGGGCCTGGTTTAAAACGAATCCATTATTGTTCGCGTCCGGAATGGCCGGCGGACAATGGACTTTGGCCTGTGAACAGCAATTGCATTACTAAGCGATGAAACAAAAAAAGGATAAATTACCATGGACGGCAATAAGTTAGATTTTTTTGAACGCATTGAAAAACCCAAACACCAGGAATTTATTTACCTGCACAACAACTGTATCTTGTGTAAATCCACACTAGAGCTTCAACATGTAGTTGATTTCCAGGGCGAGTACATTAACGAAGAAGCAAATTGTCCCGAGTGTAAATTGAAAGTGCGCAATCGCTCTTACCCTCTTATCTAATTTTCCGATTAAAAACCGTCAATATTCTGAGACGAAAGTGACAAGTCCCTGGCGCAATCCGGTGCTTGTCAAACTTTTGGCGGTTTTTAGCGTCTCAAATGTAAACAGGGATTTCAGTTCCAAACCATTTTCTCGTGTTCTTTGTGCGGATCCCTTATTCTTGATGTAGGAGTCCTCTATGAAATCAGTATTACTTGCCGCACTGCTGTTCCTTTCGGTTAATGCTTTCGCTAATGGGCAATCGGATGATGATCTGGTTAAAGAAGCTGTTGCCGATACCTCTGGAAAAATGAAAGATCCCAAAGCTCGTGAAGCTCTAATTAATCACGATGCTGGTGCAAAGCGCGCAAACGAAGGCGTCGTCAATGTTGTCGGTACCAAGGGTGCTGATGAACTTTACGGAATTTCGGCCGAAATTATTCCGCTGTTGTTTAAAGAAGGGCAAACCCCGGAAGAAGCCATGGCAATGTTAAAAAAGGCTCAAGGCAATCCGGCAGAGTTTTTAAAATCGTTGCCACCTGACGTTCAGAAAAAAATCCGCGATTTGGCTGGCAAAACCGGCGGCGGTGGAAGTACAGCAATCAAACCTTAGTTTTTTACTAAGGCCCGCGGATCTGAATAAAACGATCCGTGGATACCGAAATCAGAATTCCCCACAAAAGATAATTTGCGTCCAGTCCCGGCAGGAATTTTTGTCGTCCAATGATTCAATTGGATAATGGCAGAGTCCAATTGCGAAGCTACTTTACCGGCCTTGGTTTCATCACCCCAAATACTTGTAAGCTGCGAATACGGGCTAAGGTTCGCCCACTTGGCCATTTCATGTTGGTATTTAACGGTGGTTACCAAAAATACTGGCAATCCTAAATTATCCTGTTGGAGTTCAGAACAGTTCGGCAAGTCTTCAGAAAATAATGGATTAAAATGTAATCCGGATGGACTATCCACCATTTCCCCACCACACAAAATTTTACCGCCCTCTTGTATGATTTGTTTTTTCTTGGCGACGGTAGCATTCACCCGGTGTTGATCAATTAAGGGAGTTAGTAAATTCCCATCACTTTCAACAAGCGAAGGCTTTAATCCCGCACTGAAATCTTTTAACGCACGAACGAATTCTTCCTTCATGGAATCTAATAGAAATATTCGAGGCGTATTCCAACAAAGTTGTCCCATTCCGCACAAGGAGGCACGAAGAATTTGTGGTAATTGACTGAGATCGCAACCCGGTAGCAATACCAAATTATTTTTTGTTCCCAAGGATAACTGGAACTTTTTCTGAAGCCAGGACTCGGGTTGAACTAGTTTTTTGAAATTATCCTCTGAACCCACATAAGATATAGCGCGAATCCCCGGATGATTGATTAGGATACTCAATGCATCTTCATTGGAAAAAAGATGCTGGACACTTTGTTTTAATAAATCTGAGTTTAAAAGTTGTGACAGGATATTTTTTGTACTGGGTACATGGAAAGATGAATTTACTAATACTACATTTCCCGCTGCTAAGCCGGGAATTAACCGCTCCATGACCAATCGAAAAGATAAATTCCAGGAAGTGATTATCGCGATGACTCCGGTCGCTGTCGGTGGAACGACGCTTGGCGAGCTACTTTGGCCTGGTTGTGCCGAGCCCTCACTCAAAATTCCAACACTTTGATCCGATTCTCCTGGGGGCTGATTTAAAATGGCAATTGTTTGATTAAGCAAATCAATGACCGGCTGAAAGCCTTCCTCCCTTACAAACTCATGGGATAAACCAGATTCGGTGGCTTCCAGTGATACCCACTGATCTAAATTAGCCGTAATCATTTCGATCCAGCTTCGGAAAACTTTTATTTTTTCTTCGGATGAGGTTTGTGACCATGCAGGGAGAGCTTTTTTAACAGTTTGAATACTTTGAATCACGTTCAGCGCCTCAGAACGCTGAACGCTTTCCATTGGTTTGCCAGAATAGGGATTAACTTTTTCAAACAAAGAATTATTGGAAGCCATGAGTGGTTCATAGCACGGGGATTCAAAATAAAAAAGGCGGCTTTTAAGGGCCGCCTTTCAGTTTCTTATCCACGGTAGAGAGAATTGCCTAAAGGGCAACAGCCTCCACCGTGGTACTACTACATATTAATTGCACAGCACCACCTCCTTCCCTGCCATAAGAATGGCTCAGACACTCAGTATAACCGAAGTCCAGTGCCTAAATAAAGGCAAATAAAGAAATAGGTGAAATAACAAAACGTAATGTGAAACTAGACTGAGGCTATATTCCACAAAAACAATTTCTCAAGTCTGCTAAGTCAGTTTTTGGAATTTAAATTATGTATTACATCGACAAGTGTTGAAGAATTTTTGTCTGAATGTCTTTCATTTCCTGATCAGTTCGCTTTTGAGCACGGGCAAAACTTAACTCAGGAATCGACCAAGCTGGGATCAAGTGAAGATGATAGTGAGGAACTTCAAATCCAGCTGTGATCGTACCAATGCGTGGACAGCCCGTCGCTTTTTGGATCGCGCGCGCGATTTTTTGCGCATTCAACTGAACTTGGACAAAATCTTTTTCCGGAACATCCATCCAATGATTTATTTCTTTTTTTGGGACAACCAGTGTGTGACCTAAATTAACTTGGTCCAAAGTGAGAAAGGAAATCGTCAGCTCATCTTCGTGAATTTTATAACAAGGAAGTTCGCCATTAATAATTTTTGTAAAAATAGACGCCATTTACCTTCTCCTATTAATAAGACTCTCGGACTTTGCATACCTTGAACCCGGGCCAATCAGTATCAGAAAAAATTCTCTTACTTTTCGAATTAAAGGTGAAGCAAATAGATAAATTCCCGGTTGCGCTAGTTTCTCGAAACCCAGGTTTATCATTGGCCCCATCCGTGCTTTATAGACAGTCATGAGAGCTTTTGGTTACATTTTGTTTACCTTGTATTCCCTATCGCAGTTGGCAATGGCCAGTGAGGCCACGCTTGAAAGTTTGTCAAAAGCTGCTCAGAAGGTAGACATCTTTATGTGGGGCGAAATCCATGAAGTTCCGGCCCAAGCCAAGCTGCTGGTGGATTTCCTGTCCCTGCCAACCAGCTTGGAATTTGAAGCAGTTGGTACCGAGTATGTGCCGGGACACATGCAAGCCGCATTGGACGAATACGTACGAAATCCACTGAATGTCGCTGATAGCACAGGCGAGAAAAAGTTTTTCGCAGCACTAACTGCGGAGCAATTAATTTGGCCAAGAACTGAAGGAAGCCGGCAAATACTTCGGGCATTTTGGAATTTGAAACAGCGAAAACCTACGATAAAAATTTGCGCAATTGATTTCCAATGGGGTGATGCCGCCCAAAACCAACTCGCTTGGGAAACATTACCTCTCGAATTAAAAAACAAAGTGAGCAAAATTTCCGGGCTCCCAATTGATAAAGTAGTCGATCAAGGTTTAGCCTATGTTCGAGAAGCGAAGATTGCCGAGTCCATGGTTAGCTGTTCGGGCGGTTCAAGAAAGATGCTTACACACACGGGTTCTTACCACGTGATGAGTCCATCCCTATTCGTTGAACCTAAAAATTGGCTTCCTTCATCTGGTTACGTTCAAAGTTTGCTTCCGGATTTGCGAATCTTTACGTTTTACCATTCACTTCATCCGAAGTCCGTTTCCGATCCCATGAGTAAAAAATTTGATGCTTGGGTATTAAAAAATGAAATGTCGGAAGCAAAATTAATTTCCGCCCAAGAACTTCAGGCTAATCCCTATAAAGATGATCTTTTCCTGCCATTGGATAATGGAGCCAAAATGTCCTTGATTTTGTGGGACGCCATTCTTATTGGACCCAGTTTACCTTAAGTTGCTGCTTCATTCGGGCCGACTCTGCCTTAAGTTGCTGTTCAATAATGCACTAAACAAAATAAACTTTTTGTGTTCGCAAAATTTCTGCCCTTTAATAGTGCTTAAGGGGGCCTATGAAATTCATTTTACCGTTACACACATTATTTATTTTTGTCGCCGTATTGGGATTAACTTTACCGAGCATGGTTTCAAAAGCTGGCTCCCCAACTAGTCATCAACTGTGCGCCGGAATTATTGAACCTAACAATATGCAGATTCCTTCTACCCGTGAAACGGGTATTACCTTTGATCAGTACAATCAGGTTTTGGACCGAATATTTGCTTTATACTCTGAAGAGATTAAAGCCTTAGGAGGAAATTTAATTATAAAGCGCGAATGGGATAACCCTGCCGTTAATGCAATGGCGACCCATGTGGGTGGTGAGTGGGCATTACATATGTACGGAGGGATGGCCCGCTACCCGATCATGACCGCTGATGCCTTTGCGGTCGTGACTTGTCATGAAATGGGCCATCACATGGGTGGTGCCCCTTTAAAACCCCGTAGCACTTGGGCCTCGCTCGAAGGACAAGCTGATTACTATGCTACTCTTAAATGTTTGCGCAGATTTTTTGCTTTAGATGATAATCAAACTATTAGTGCAAGCCCTAACGTAACTCCATTTATCCGTGGAGCTTGTGAAAAAGAATTTTCCGATGTTACTGACCAGCAAATCTGCATGCGCAGTTCCGTTGCTAGTATAGTGATGGCTGAAATATTTAAGGAAATGCGCAAAGAAACGACGAAGATTCTGGATATTACAAAACCAAATCCTAAAAAAGTTTGGTTTATGGATATCGCGCATCCCGAAACTCAATGCCGATTGGATACTTATTTTAACGGGGCGATTTGCAATGCACCTTTGTTAAGTGAATTGTCTTACGTCAGTTACAAACCTGGAACTTGTGACCGTACAAAAGAATTTGGTATTGGTTCGCGCCCACGCTGTTGGTTTAGACCGTTTTAATTTGAAGATTCGCCGGCAAAAAAGGGTTTAATGGACTTGTCGGCGACACAGGAATCCACAGAAAAATAGGCTTTCTTTTCGCCCCGGGCACCCTTAGTTATTTCCAGACAAAGTTTATCTTTATATTTTCTTTTGATTTCGCATTTATCGGGATCCGCTACATCGGCGGATGCATCCTTAAAACATTTACTGTCTTGAATCGCGACCTCATCGTCTGTTTCAGCGACGTAGGCACAATATTTCATGATCCAATTGATGGGTTCGGCCGGAAACTTACATTCTTTAGAAACGGTGACTTTGGAAATGGTGTCTTTAGAAGCTGACTTTTTAGAAACCGGAGTACCCGCTGATACTCCGGCCGTTATAAACAAGGAAAGAAAAATATTTAATAAAACCGCTGACAATTACTTTTGAACTTTCATTCCGGTTTTGCCAGCCCATTTACCACGAGGACGGTAAATACGGTTGTTAGCATATTGCTCGTTAGCGTGTGCTACCCAGCCCGCAATACGAGACACGGCAAAAATCGGAGTATAAAGATCAGTAGGAATTCCCAACGCGTAATAAACCGTTGCAGAGTAGAAATCCACGTTTGGCATTAAGCCTTTTTCTTTATTCATCGTATCGTCGATTAAAACCGACATGTCATACCAATGTGGCTCGCCCATTTCTTTGGTTAACTGTTGGCTAATTTTTCTTAAAATTGCAGCTCTTGGATCGCCATCTTTGTAAACCCGGTGACCGATACCCATTACTTTTTCTTTTGCACTTAATGCGTCTTTAACAAACTGCTGGGCTTTTTCGATTGTTCCGATTTTCTTTAACATGATGATGACTTGTTCATTAGCACCGCCATGAAGTGGGCCCTTTAATGCGCCAATGGCAGATACGATTGCCGAGTGCATGTCGCTTAATGAAGAAGCCGTTACTCTTGTCGCGAATGCAGAACAGTTAAGTTCGTGATCGGCGTGTAACACTAAACACGTATCAAAAATCTTTACGTGTTCAGCTTTTGGCTCGGTACCTTTTAACATGTACATAAAGTTCCATGCTAAAGATGCCTCTGGACGAGGTGCTACCGGATTTTTTCCGTTTCGAATTGCCTCGAAAGCACAAACGATTGTTCCCATTTTTGCGGTCATGCGAAGGGCTTTACGTTGGTTAGCTTCGGTACTCATGTCGTTAGCATCCGGATCAAACTGCGCCATTAACGAAACTGCAGTTCTTAGCCAAGCCATTGGGTGAACACCTTTTGTCGGCAATGCTTTTAGCGCCTGAAGATATTCAGGTGATAAAGCCATTTCTTTTCCCAGTTGTTGACGGAATGCTTGAAGTTCAGAAGCCGAAGGCATTTTATCATTCCAAAGTAAGTAAACTACTTCTTCGAAAGTTGAATTCGCCGCTAAATCTTCGATGGTATAACCACGGAAGTTAAGGGTATTGCCCTGGATCGAAGAAACTGCTGTGGTACACGCCACTATTCCCTCTAATCCTTTATCTATCGCACCGTCGTAAATTTGCACTTCAGCCATGGTTTTTCCTTTCGAAATTCAATGTAAGTCGTATCAAAGATTTTAATGTTTTGCCAATCGCAGACCGGGTTCTTTTACTTCACTGACGATGACCGTCAAGTCCCTAGGGAAATGCGGGCTGCCCGAGAATTTTTCTAGATCCAAAAGTATCTCGTTTCTAATTTCATGGACCGTTTGAGCGTGGGATTTATTCAGAACCGAAAGTAAATTATCAGTTCTCCATTGTTTACCCTCAGGGTTCACGACCTCGAAAGCTCCGCCGCTAAGTATTATGATCCGGTCTTTTGGTTTTAATTGAAATGAACGGGTATCTAACGCTGCCACGTGACCGGGTTTAAATACGGCCCCTTCAGCGGTGAAAAGCTCGACCGCTGATTGACCCGGTCTGCGAACACAAATGACCGCATCACCGACCAGGCAAAAACTCATAATGTCAGTGCGTTTATCAATCATCGCGTACAGAAGACTGGCAGAGTCTTGGGTCCGAAGTGTGCTGTAAAGTTCCTTGTATATATACTCTACCATCAAATGCGGTTCTTCATATTTTTTGGACTCACTCTTTGCCGTTAATCGAATGATCAAAGATAAAAGTTGCGCCGACAGCGAATACCCCGAGGCCGATGACATTAATAATCCGAACCGGGATCTATCGGCGTGATCAAATAAATCAAAATAATCACCACCAGTTTTAAATCCTGGAAGAAATTTAGTACTGAATTCGAAGCCATTAATATGCGGAAGCTCAGTAGGACTTAGCATTTTTTGGAGTTTTCCAAAAAGCTCTAGGTCACGCCCCATATCTGACATAATTTTATCTAGTTTTTCAGAAGTTTGCTGAATCTGATTCTGGTAATTGCGAAGCAGGGCATCTTTTTTACCCACTTCTTTTTCCAGCTCTAAAATTTTTTTCTTAAAACTATCGATGTCAGACATTGGATTTCAGTTTAGAGACACTTATGCCTGAAGAAAAGTGCGAACACTTTCCACTTGGATTTTCAGGTCCTTAAGTCCCTGGGATAACCGTTCGCGGAGGCGCACCGGAATCATAGCCGGATCGAGGTCGCGGGAAGAATCCTGGGCTTTATCCCATCGAACGCTTTGGTTTTCTAAAGAGGTCAAAAGTCCAGCCCAAGGTCCGGCAAAAATTAACCGGTCCCAAACGCTGATTTGGACTGTGCCCGAACCTTCAAAGTCTTTCGAAAATCCAGGGTAACTGAAGTGTCCCCAAATCAAATTGGAAAATAAAATTCCCAGAGGTAAACATACAAATACAATTAAACTGTCTTCATAGCGACCGACCGATTCTGCGAACGAATTTAAATCACCGATTCCTAATTGTCTTAACATTGCCGCAACGATAGTGCCGGCAATCAATCCAAAAACAGAGACGAGAAACCATTGGTTCTTAAGTTGCGCAAGTTTGCCGCGAATATGACGTAACTTACAAAATACGATAATTAACCCACCGAGCAAATCCCCGGCGATAACAAAGATAAATCCATTCAATGAAATCATCTGCAAGAACAGAAAGATTACCCCCGCTAAAAATCCAAAATAAGGAATTCGCAAAAAAACGGTAAGCATTAAAGAAACAAAAAATAAAAGCAGACAACCCATCCAACGGCCATCAGTTAAAATCCAAATCATATTTGATTCAGTCAGCAGCATGTTCAACCCGGCAAAGTTCCTAGTGACCATCTCAAATGAAAAAATCATGAGAGAAAGACCGAAGGCTAAAACAGAAGCCTTAAATAATTTGCGCCAAAAGAAACTGCCAACGTAAAACATCAAGGCCACTCCTAATAACCAAATAGGATTGACTGAAGTAAAAAGTGTTGGAATCAAAAGTGCGAAAATATAACCGAGAACTCGCGAACAAATAAAAAATACCAACGCGCGAAATTTCCCAAGTTCAAATCTCAAAGAAATAAAGCCCTCAACCAACTGTTGAGTCCAAAAAGGCCGAATAAAACCATGAATAGCAAGTAAAGGAACAAACCTAAGCGGAGATTCTTCAGTTAAATCCGCAGTGCCAAGAGAAGAATTGCGAATCCAAGAAAGCGACCAACAGAAAAAAACAAAAACAAAGGGAACTAGTAGCAAAAGCCCAAGCTGAAGTAAAACCATACAAAGTTTTTAAAATTATTTAGCCAGCAAGTCCATTCCAAAAATCGCCATCGGCAACGGCGACGGCGACTGCGACGGTAACGGGATCAGCAGCCGCATCGGCAGCAGATTCGGCCCACGAATCGATTTCTGTATTTATCCCAGTACCCAGTCTTTATCCCGACCGCCAAAGGCAGGTCGCCCCGGGGAGGAGGCTTTGCGAGAAATGGTCAAATGCAAGGCGGAGGTTGGGTTTTTTCACGGAGGCGTGCTACTGCACGTTGGAGGGAAAAAGCCCGGCCGACAACGCAGTCAGTTGCCCATTTATCGCAAAGCCGTAACAGGCGGAACTATTATGACGTCGAATCTTACTAGCTTTGCCATGATTGAATGACTTACACCTTTTAGCTGGGGAGCTGAATCTGGTCTTTTAATAACCGCCCTCGCTCCTGGGATATGATGGATTTTTTCGATAATTTCTTCCGCGTCCTCGTCAGCTCCGGTCAATTCCCGCAAGATCACCATTTCTTGCGGTGGCAATGCACTTTTCTTTTTGGTGGGGAACATTGGATCAAAATAAATCACACCATTCTCTGGAAATGGTTGAGGTAACTGAGTTAAAACTGTTTCCGCATCCTGAAAGTCGAAGCGTAATTTTAAACTTTTACATTCTTCGGAAGAACGAGCTGCCTCTTGTAAAAGTAAAAACAACGCCGGATTTCTCTCGAAGCTTGTTACTTGCAAACCGTAATGGGCCATCATCAAGGCATCGCGACCCAATCCGGCCGTTAAATCCCATACACGATGGCGGCCTTGGCTAACTCCGAGCGCTTTGATTAAAGGATCTTTCTTGAAAACTTTCTGCCGATGGTAAGCGGGATCCGTATCAAAATTGATTTTTAATACCCGCTTTTCACGGTCCGTAAGGCTTACTCCTTCTTCGGGATGATAACCGATTAAGAAATCCCATTTTGCATTGGGAAGGTTTACGGGAATTTGGAATTTCGTAAATTGCGCCAACAGGTGCTCGGGCCATGGGTGCTCAGAAAATGCAGCGACATTTTTTAAAGTAGTTTTGGTCATATAACTTTTAGCACTACTCTGATGATGTCTGAAAATATCAATTCCAAGAGCCACATAAAAATAAACATTAAAACCAGATGATGGCCCTGCTCACTGACGCGTTTGATTTCTGATCCAACCGGAGATGCCATTCGATTTAAACTTTGTATCCATTTCCAGGTGAAAAATGCCACTATTCCAATATTCACTATTACCATTAGGGTGCGCCCGTTTAATATTCCATGGATAGAATACAAAGAAAGGATCAAAACCCAAAACAGCGGGAAGTACTTTTTATTTTTATCGAAATCCTTTAGAAATAACCAAGGCTCAATATGGTATTGCGCAAGCTGCGCGACCTTTGGAAAACTTTGAACAGAATGGCTGAATAAAAATAACATTCCCCAAATCAGTCCAAATAATAATTCATCGGGACTAAGAGTTCCAAATAATGCGTACTCGACCCCGCCCGCAAATAATGGACCCACGATAGCGATCAATCCAAAATCAAACCAACCGCGCTGTTTATAGGCCCTTCCTTTAGAGAAAAATAAAATTAAAAGTAAAGCGGCAACAACTACGGCAACGACGATTAAACCCGGACGAATCAAAATTAAATATAATCCCATCAAAGCGCCGGCAATCAACACTGCCCACGACGCCTGGTAAAGTGACGAGGCGGAAAGCCAACCTTTCGCCAAAATTTTCATATCTTCATTTTTTCCATCCGCGGAAGTCGGAGCTAACAAATCATAACCCCGCAAATGATCCAGATAATCAGACTGCCATGAAGTTCCCAAAAATAAACAAATGGAAGCTAAAAACGAAAGCCAGAATATTCCTAGATCTAATGCCCCCGGCTCGGTGATTACCAGTAATCGTACAAACGGAAATAAAACGAACACGAGCTTTCGCCATTTAAACAATTGCCCGAGCAAGGATTTTTTCTCGGCACTGTTAAGCGGCTTTACTGGAATTACTTGAAACGTAACCTGCTCGCCCGGTTGACCTGGGTTTTCGTTTTTAATTGGCAAATAACGGAATTCGCGGCTTTTCCCTAAAAGGTACTTTTGACCCTCGGCTGAATAACGGGGAACGGTAACAAATTCACTCACGATGGTTTTTTTCGCCAGTAAAGAACGTCGGTTAGCTTTGCTAACTCACGAATCAATTCAGGTTGAGAAATCAGTTTGGAAACTTCGGAAAGGTAATGGTGATACAATTGAATCATCGCAGAATTTATTTGATCAAAACCATTTAGCTTTTCTTGAAACTTTTCTTCCCCGCCCATTGCCCGTTGAATGGCCGGCAGATCAGGGCTTTGAACGAAAGCTTGGATTTCGGCTCGGGACATTCCTTGGGTTAAATAGGCGCCGAATGAATTCAAGTATCCTGATTTTAAATCACCCAAAACGGCTTTGCCTTCGTGGTTTCGAATATTGAAATCCAAAAGGTCATCACTTCGTTGAAATAGTTGACCTAAAATTTTTCCCATTTCTTCGAGTAAATGATGAAGCTGCTTATCGTTTTGCTTTTGCGCGATGAATGGTGCTCTCAAACACCACTTAAACAAAGAAGATGTTTTTAAAATATGAATTCGATCCAGTTGCTCTAGATTAATAAAATAATCACCAACCACGGAATCTTGTAGCCACTCGCCTTCCAACAAATCTGAAATCATTTGGGCTGTATAGTGAACTAAGTCTATATTCCCGTAAGCAGATAAGTTGACCATCACACGCGCCAATAAATAATCCCCTGCCAAAACCGCGTACTCTGGTGTGTATTTATGCCATGCTGCCGGTTTCCCGCGCCGTAATTGCGAGCGATCAACGAGGTCATCATGAAGCAAGGAAGCGTTGTGGATGAATTCAATTGTTTGTTGTAAAAGCTCGATGCCTTTACTTTCCAAAGCGATGTTTTTGCCCACAAGTCCTGTCAGATACGAGCGAAAGCCTTTGCCGCCGCTAAATAAATCGTCGTACAAAAGATTTAGTTTTGGCAGGTAAACTGGGAAGTCTTGGGAAGAGTAAATTTTAACTGAATCGCCCATCTCTTTTAATTGCAAGGATTAGGCGTTGCAGTCAAGTCTAAGGCCGTCTATTCTGGGTCCATGAAAGACATCAAACCCAAAGCCAGAACCCCAAAGACGACCGAGCCATGGTGGTCCAACGGTGTAAAATTCGAGTGCCAAGGTTCCGGCGGTTGCTGCATGTCCCGCGGTGAATACGGATACGTGTACTTAACCAAAGACGACCGCAAACGAATGGCACTTCACTTAGGCTTAAAACTTTCAGAATTTTCAAAAACATATTGCGATCGTACCCAAGGCGTTTGGCATTTAAAGGAAGAAAAATCCCGAGCCGAATGCACATTTCTAAAAGGTGTAAAGTGCGGAGTCTACGAAGCCCGCCCAACCCAATGCCGAACATGGCCTTTCTGGCCCGAAGTAATGAATGCCAAAACTTGGGCAAAAGAAGTTGCAGCTTTTTGTCCTGGGGTTGGTAAAGGTAAAACTTGGACTAAAGAAGAAATTGAGAAAAATTTAGCGGATCAAACGGTTAGCGAGAATGCTTTGATTCGCGAGCGGGGCTAGGGACCGTTGGTCGCAGCCGTAGCCGTCCGTCGCACCCGTTTCGGTCCCGTTTGCCGTACGGTCTTCCGATTTTTCCAACGCTCCTTTTTCAACTCTAAATGCCGATGTAATTTCGAAAATAATTTTTTAATTAAATTGCCAAGACGATTTCTATCATCACTTTAATTCGGTTTTTAATTCGTATAGCGCAGTGTTTCTGGAGCGCTCAAGTTTTTCCCACCAATGATTAGTGAATCAGTGGGCAATCCCATAGATTACCGGCCCGGCAATTCCATCGGTAAACAGTTCGGCAAACAGAACGGAATCGGGTGCGACGAACGGCTACGGCTGCGACCAACGGAAATCACAGCGCGACAAAAAAGTAATCAAAGTCACAAAAAAAAGAGGACCGGTTTCACCCAATCCCCTTTTCGAAGTTCTAAACTAAAAAACCAAATCTACTCAACAGACTTAGCTTCAGCCTTAGCATCCAAGTCCGGTACTCCGTCAGCAGCCATCGTTGAAGAGAAAGTCATTGTCGCCTCTCTGTAATCAACTGGCTTAAGCTTAGTGATCCAGTTCGGGGCTACTATGCGATAGTGATGCGGACTTGCTTTGCCGCCATCAGAAGCTAAACCCGGGCGTTGAGCGCGGTCGCCGGCAGTTCCCATCCACCAACGAGAGTGGGCTGGAAGATCAGCTCTTGGAATATTTGTTAATTTGCCGCTGTATGCAGTTGAAGTTAAGCCAGATGCTTTTGCTACTTCTACAGCCGCTGCATTCCAGGGTCCGATGTGGGCAGAATCAACTTCACCTTTTGAATTTAAAGGAGCATCAAGACTCACAACCGGTAATCGAGTTGGGAATTGCTTGATCGCTTCACGCGCAAATTCACCTAAAGTTACGATCACTTTAGTTTTACCGTTCTTAACGATCGAATAAAGAATGTCGTTACGAACTTCGGTAACTTGCGGATTGATAATAACATTCAAACGAGTTTGACGATCAAGATCATAGGTATCAACTGGTGCAGTTCTTACGATTGCATAGTTAAGTCCCGCGCCGGTCGCTTTTAAGAATGTTTGAAGTCTTTGACCAACATGTCCAGTTAAAGCGCGGCCAGAAAAAATATCGTCGTGGCCGAATTGGTCAGCAACTACTAATACAGTCGCATCGTTTAAACGACCGCGATAAATTGGCCCGTGACCGAAAGACCAATGAGAGCGAACTCCCAGACTTTCGAAATTTGGCCAACGTTTTGCCCCTTGTCCTTGAAGAAGTTCAGACATCTCACAAGAATAACGAGTATCACCGCAAGGTCCCGGATCAAACGCTTTCACGATTTCAGGACGGGAAGAATCAAATTTTTGTGATTCATACGGTAAATCTTTTGGTCCCATTTCTGGAATTGGATTTGATTTATCTTCCACCACGTCCATTGGACTGCGTGGGTTATATTGGAACTCTGCTTTATTTTTATTTGCATCGTAACTTCCACCGCGAGAGAAAATTTGGATTTTATCCGCACCATCACGATTTGAAGAAGTTCCGTCATCACCCATTCTCCAGTTTGTTCCGAAAGCGAAATCCTGGAATGGAACCGGAGCATTTTTGTACCAAGAGTAGGTGCTGCCAGCTTTAACGCCAGTTACAGATTTACCTGTTCCATCAACATAAGTATCAGCTGGTAACCATCCTGGATTTTTGCCAGCGAAATCAATCATTCGTTTACCCGCGCGGGCTAATGATTGTTTTAACATCTCAACTGCTTGCGCTCCACCGTTACCGGAAGAAGCAGCACCTGGATGTGGGATTCCGATGACTAGGATTTTATTTTTGATACCGAATTTTTGAGCTAGATTTCCGGCATCGCAATTTGCGATATCACCCTGGGCAGAACATTTTCCACCATGAGATCTGATCCAAGTAACCAGAGAAGCTTTTCCTCCTCCGCCAACACCGATCATTAATGCTAGAGATTCTTTGTTTGTTTCAGCCATGTAATCAAATAATTTATGGCGATATTGAACGATCGGGCTTGATGGATCTTGTTCCATCCACATGTAGCTCGGAGAATCCAAGTTACGTTGACCGTTAATAGTGTAAACGAATGTATTCATAAACAAATAACTGCGGTGAATTCCAACGCCATTTAAAATGTTTTGAAGTTTTGTTCCCGTTGAACCAGTAAATGCACGGTTCGTTACGTTTTCATCTTGCGCGCCTTCTTGTCCAACAACGAAAGCCTTAACTTGGTTTGGTTGTAAACGGCCGCGATACCACATTGGTCCCATCATCCAACGAAATTTTTCGCCGGTTTTTTCATCGTCACCGATGTTTTCATTATTTTTCACTTGGCGTTGCTTAGTGATAATTCCAATCGCGCGATAATTAGGAGTTGAACCGTATAATTCCGGCCAACGAGAATCTTTCGGAGGTCCTGGATCATAACTAGCAGGAGTTCCGCGACGAGCATCAAAAGTTGTACCTTCTGCTGCTGGTCCGCGATCATCTGCGTCCGTGGATTTGTTGAAAGTTGTGCAGCTTAATAAAGTTAGTGCTGAAACTAAACTTAAAACGGCGGCGGCTTTTGAAAAAACGCTCATTTTTTGGAGCGAAAATTTCCTCATGAAATCTCCTAGGAATAGTTATGTTGAACTTCCTCCCAATCCTATCCACGGAGTTCCCTGGACGGGAGTCCAGTTTCTTCTTTCCTGTGACTGTTTCGGTGTCGGTTCCGGCTAAAGGTTTTTTGGGTTCGGGAGGGTTCGGGGGGAGTTCCCCTGCGTTTTAGAGGCCGGGCCTCGTGCCCTTCAGCTCCTGGGGTACCGCATCGTGCGGGTCGCTGAGCCCCTAAAACGCAG
>JAZKJI010000035.1:0-2087 GCA_040384405.1 Bdellovibrionota bacterium | reverse complement strand
AAACTTCGATATCGATGCGAGTGATCAAGCCACAAGTAGCTAGAAATTTTAGTAAAATAAAAACTGGACTCTTCAGTTAGATAAAAAATTTGTATTCATGAGTGAAGTTATTCATCCTTGCGCTTGTAGGCAAACTACAAAACTAACCAAGGAGAATTTCGTGAAACAAATTATTTTAGCAGCAGCACTTACAGTGCTATCGACGGTAGCAGTAGCAAAACCAAATGCAATTGCACTTCAACCGGTTTTATCAATCACAACTACTAATGGAATGACTAGAATCGTAGGCAACATGCCTCTTCCGGTTTCTGTTCCTGCAGATCACAAACAAACGAATGCAGTAATTTTTCCTGCTAGCCCGAATGCAGATCGTTGCATCGCAATGGCTCAAGATTCTATGGCTACTGGTAAAGGTTTCCAAATCGCTGGCGAATCAAGCACTCTGTATGCGGTTGATGGTGTATTCACTATGCAACTGACTTCAGTTACTAAATGCATTCAGTTTTAATTAATTAGTATTTCGGGACGGAACTAAGTTTCGTCCTGAATCCTTTTCCCTTATAACAATGTAAATTTTTTGATTTTAAGGAACTGTGATTACCAGGCCGCCGCCTTCGACGTCGGAAAGAACTGGCCATGAATTTTCCATCGCACGCACACCACGAGATTTTAATAAACCTAAATACGGCGCCAGTGAAATCGAAACCATATTGTTTTTGGAAATTTCAAGTCCACTGTTGATCGCTTCGTTGTCATCTAAAATTCGGCTGAACTTTGCTAATTGGGTTAGCGTAATTCCGTAAGCTATTTTCAATTTTTCAGGCGCGGAAAGATTAGGATTTTCACCCGAAACTTGTCTTAAGGCTTCTGTCGTTAACTGCGTCAACGTTTTCGATAAATGAAACCATCTGATAGAATTATTACTTAGAAGCATGTCTACATCATTTCGCTTATCTTGCGGAAGCTGGTCATAACTTTCCATCAGCGTCTTAAGTTGAATATTTAATTTCGTGTCAAACAATAGCGCTAAACGAACTTTTTCCTGCTGTTTAGAGTTAATTCCTTTTAAACCCCGTTGAGTTAAGTACGTACGTTGTTGCTCGCGAAGGCGCTCGACTTGAGTATCGCCTGATAAATCAACGTTTTCAGATTTTGCTTTCGTCGATTTATACATTAATTCCGCGGCACTTTCCCAAAGTGTATAGGTCTCGCGATTAAGCTTTACCAGTCTGCCTTGCGCTAGATCACTGGGTTGACCTTCGGCTGCAAAAGTTAACAATCCGTTCATATAAGTCATCATTAAAGTTTCTAACTTAACCGAAGACAAATTCACCAAAGAGTCAGCCGCCAGTTCGCCTTTAGTGATTTGCATCACATTATATTGCCGCGATAATTCTAAAGCTTCCAATATGCGATTCTGTTGATCCACCGGCAATCGCGCAAAACTGTAGGAAGATAAACGGTATCTCCGCAGAATTTCAATCGTTCGCTTTTCTTTATCAAGGGTACCAAAGCGCTGGCTTAAATTGTGTTCAATATCGAATGCATTAATAAATGGATCAATTGCGTTCGAAATACTATCTAAGTTTAATAATACGAAAAATCGGTCCAAGGCCTGCGCATCAACACCGTTAGGTCCTTGAAGTCCAATGTCTTTATATAGTTCTCTTTGAAGCCTTCTGGTTTCGGCGCGAGGCAGATGTGGTAAAACATGGTCTGATTGAAGTATTTGAAATGTTATCGCCATTCGAGCAAGTCTGACATATGTATCATATGAATGTGTGCCGAAAACTCCGGTTATCATTTTCTTTGCATTAACACCGCGGCTGATTTTTTTCTGAGCTCGTGATGCAAGTCCAATTTCAGGGTAAGCATCAATTGCTTCCATCGCGAACTGGGTAGAAAAAAGAACTTCTGAAGTACACTTCGTATACTTATCCATGAATACTTTTACTTTTGCTTGTAGCTGCCTTGGATCGCGATTTTTAAAGACAAGATACTGAGATTCTTCAACCAGTGTGCGTTGCATTGGCTCTTTGCCGATTTCATGAATTTTTTCATCAGCGGTGATATGAACTTCAAAAACT
>JAZKJI010000034.1:731-23069 GCA_040384405.1 Bdellovibrionota bacterium | reverse complement strand
CCGACTAACTGACTTGGCCCAAGCCTGTTTACGTTTTACTCCGCAAATTACTTTAAGTGATCGCGCGGTTTTTTTAGAAATCGCTGCTTGCCACCGACTTTATTCCGAACACAATGTGCTGCTGAGAATTCAAGTTTTACTTAAACGCTTTAAACTTTCGGCCCGCGTGCAAATAGCTGATGATATTCCAACGGCTTTAGCACTAGCAGTTTTTAATTTACGAAACCCTATGGATCTTCCGGTGGAAGCCTTGGCGTTTTATCACTCTCCGTTTAAGGCCTCTGAAACTTTGCATCCCATGATCTTGGCTTTAAAAAGATTGGGCGTAACAAAGTTAGAGGAATTCCGCGCCCTTCCCCATCGCGCCATCGTCACTAAATTCGGCAAAGAGGGCTTAACGGCCCTTCACCAATTAGAAAATGCCGTTCATATCCCGTGGCTTCCCTATAAACCTCAAGAAAAAATTAAAGAAACCCAAGAGGTCGATCACGGATATTTACTGCGGGATTTTGAACCTATTTTATTTTTAATGAAGACAGTAATGGACCGTGCCCTTTTGCGTTTGCGCGGCCAAGGTAAATTAGCCGCCCAAGTTAAGATCGTACTTGATCAGGAAGCTTACTCCACCGTTAAAGAACCAAAACGGGAATGGATTTTAGCTCCGTCATTTCCGCAAGGCTCGGTAATTAGTTTACTTCCGATGATGAAAGAAAAAGTTGAAAGGGATTTGCAAAAAAATCCCCTGCAAGCCCCCTTAACGGGAATTCATTTCGAAATCCTACAAGCCGTACCGGGACAAGCCCGCCAAAAAGATTTTCTATCGCGCAAGGAAGAAGAAGACGAATCCTTTAAATCTATCGCGGCCCGATTAACCGAGCGCCTAGGCAGAGAGAAAGTTTTCTTTGCAGCCCCAATGGAAAGCTACTTACCAGAAAAAAGTTGGCAAAAAACTTTGGAAGAACCTGTACCAATCAGCATTCCCTTACCGGAAAGACCTTTGAGACTGTTAAAGCCAGCCCAACCCCTATCAAAAATCGATGAATATTTAGTCCACGCCAAAAAAAGATGGAAAATTCTAGAAATGGAAGGCCCCGAAAGAATAACCGGAGAATGGTGGACCCCAACCGAACAAAGGGATTACTACCGCATAGCCACGGAAGAAGGCGAAGAACTATGGATCTACGCCCTACCAGATTCAGAAAATTATTTCCTCCACGGAATTTTCGATTAGCCCTGGAAAGTTAAATAAAAGCTAATCGATAGCCTAAAATAATTTGAAGGCTATCGAAATAAAAAACAGAAATTGAAAAAATCGGAAACGAAAAACAGGACGGAAACGGGTGCGACGAACGGCTACGGCTGCGGAGTTAAAATGTACGCGGAATTAAAAGCTAAAACAAATTTTTCCTTTCTCGAGGGCGCTTCCCACCCGGAAGAACTTATTAAAACAGCCCATGCTTTAGGAATTACCGCTTTAGGAATTAATGACCGCAACGGAATTTACGGAATTCCCAAAGCCTACTGGGCCGGCAAAGATTTACCCATTAAACTAATCGTCGGTGCTGATGTCACAATGAAGGATTACCCTTCGCTGACATTTTTGTGCCGGGATAAAGATAGTTATGCCGTTCTTTGCCGTTTAATTACTCGCAGTCATGCGGATAAAGAAAAAGGCGAAGCCCATTTAACTTTTCCGGAATTAATTGCTCAACTGGAAGATCCCCGCTCTAAAAATTTACTTTGTTTAGGCCCTGCGGGCTCCCATGATGAATTGTTAAAGGAACTCTTTCAGGATCGACTTTATATTCCGCTTTCCAGATTTAAAGATGGCTTTGATAAAAAGCGAACTCTTGAAGCTTTTCAACGGGCGCAAAAATTAGAGGCGCCGATTGTAGCGACTAATGATGTTTTATTTCATCGCCGGGAACGAAAACCCATGCAGGATTCTTTAAGTTGCATTCGCGAAAAAACCACTCTGCCAAAAGCGGGCTACAAACTTTTATGTAACGGTGAAAGATATTTAAAATCTCCCTTTGAAATGAAACAACTTTTTAAAGACTTACCCCAAGCTTTAAAAGAAACACTCCATATCGCTGACTCGTGTACGTTTTCAATGAGTGAACTTAAATACCGCTATCCTTCCGAGTGGATTCCACAAAACCACACGGCCTTAAGTTACCTGGAAGAATTATGTTATATGGGCGCGAAAGAAGTTTATAAAGGTAATATTCCTGAGGCCGTTTACACTCAACTTCGTCATGAACTTAAAGTGATTGCTGAATTAAATTATGCCGATTATTTTTTGACGATTTATGACATCGTGGCCTTCGCGCGCAGCAAGAACATTCTTTGCCAAGGCCGCGGGAGTGCGGCGAATTCCGTCGTTTGTTATTGCATTGGTGTCACTGCGGTTGATCCCATTCGGATGAATTTACTTTTCGAGCGCTTTATTTCAGTCGAAAGAAATGAACCTCCCGATATTGATGTCGACTTTGAACACGACCGCCGCGAAGAAGTGATTCAATATATTTACGCCAAATACGGCCGTGACCGTGCGGCTATGGTCAGTGCGGTTGTGACCTACCAACATCGCAGTATGTTTCGAGAACTTTGCAAAGTATTTGATATTGATGTGGGAACCCTATCCGCAAAAAAAGTAGAAAAAAATTTCGGTCAACTTTCCAGTCAAAGCTCTATTCCTAATTGTGCGGAATTAATTCCAAAACTGGCCGAAGAAATGAAAGGCTTCCCGCGCCACATATCCATTCACTCGGGTGGATTTACTTTATCGGCCGACCCCATCATTGATATGGTCCCGGTGGAACCTGCCCGCATGGAAGGCCGAACCATCGTTCAATTTGATAAGTATGATTTGGATTACTTGGGCCTGTTAAAAATTGATGTTCTTTCTTTGGGAATGCTATCGGCTTTAAGAAGAACTTTGGATATGGTGGGGATGAAACTCCACGAAGTTCCTCCGGAAGATTCAGAAACTTTTAAAATGATTCAACAGGCTGATACCGTGGGAACTTTCCAAGTAGAGTCCCGTGCGCAAATGAATATGAGTGGACGGCTTCAACCCACAAATTTTTATGACCTGGTTATTCAAATCGCCATCGTCAGACCCGGACCCATCATGGGAAAAATGGTTCATCCCTATTTAAAAAGACGTTTTGGGATTGAACCCGTGGTCTATCCCCACCCGTCTTTAAAAGTTATTTTAGGCAGGACCCTGGGCGTCCCGCTTTTTCAAGAACAGGTAATGAAGATGGCTATTCAATTAGGGGGTTTTACTCCGGGCGAAGCCGATAAATTGCGCAGAGCCATCGGCGCTTGGCGATCTTTTGGCTCCATCCAAGAAGTGGCCGGAAAATTAATGAAAGGATTTAAAGACCACGGAATTTCCGATGAATACGCGAATTTAATTTTTGAACAAATGAAAGGTTTTGCCCATTACGGATTTCCCGAAAGCCATTCGGCCAGCTTTGCTTTACTTACCTACAGTTCTTGTTATTTAAAAAGACATTTCCCCGCAGAGTTTACCTGCGGACTTATTAATTCCCAACCCATGGGATTTTACGCGACCCATACCTTGATCGACGATGCCCGCAGGCACGGGGTTGAAATCAGGCCCATCGATCCTAATATTTCCCAGTGGGATTGTACGCTGGAAGATGGCGCTTTAAGATTGGGACTTCGTTTGGTAAAAGGGCTTCCCGTAAAAGATGCTGAAAAAATTATTCAAAACCGTCCCTACCATACTTTAAATGATTTTTTGTCGCGTAATCATTTACGTCCCGATGTTTTACAAAGATTTGCCATGGGCGATGGTTTTAAAACTTTCGGTGATGATCAACGTCACACATTGTGGAAAATCTTGTCCCACCAGATTCCGCGGCATCAAACTCAGTTAGATTTTTTATCGACCCATACTTTTCACGAAGAAGAAAATATTTTTAAAAACTTAAGTGATTTCGAATCCATCAATCACGACTATGAAGCATTTTCTTCATCGGCCCGCAGTCATCCCATGAAAGCCGTTCGCCAAGTTAAGAATTTGCCCAAGCACACGACGGCTAGTTCTAAATTAGTAAAGCCCGGATCAACGGTCACCGTTTCAGGTTTATTGTTAGTCCGGCAAAAACCACCGACCGCCAACGGAGTTTGCTTTGGCGCTATTGAAGATGAAACAGGATTTTTGGATATCACTTTATTTCCGAAAGAGTACGAAAAGTTCAGGGAAGTATTTTTGCATAATTGCTTTCTCATTCTAACCGGCACAATGCAGCGGGATCGCAATTCCTATAATCTGCTGGTTAAAAACATGAAACCCGTTTGGAAAACCGAAGAAACAGAAGGACTAGTGATCGAACCAGCCCAGTATTTTTGGTAAATCCTGGAAATCGAAGACATTCTAATTGTATAGTGCGCAGCACCATTAGAGCAAAAGCCTCACATTTTATTCGGGGCACTTTCGGCTTTTTTCCCCTTCAAAATCAAACAGTTCCGCTACACAAAACTAACCAATTCAATAGACTTCAGCAATGGACTATGACCAAAACTTTCTATAGTGTTTTGAGTTCATACATTAACCGCAGCAAGCGAGGTCCATTGGATACCCTGTCCATGAATTCCGAAATATTAGATAATGCCGCTCCCACTGATACCGCCAAGTCCCCACGTAGGGATATCGGCTTTTATCGACAAGCATTGATTAAAGATATCGATCCCGAAACTCTGAAACCACGACCAATTCGTTTGGTATGGTACATGGGATTTTTTGCGGTTGCTGCAATGGCAGTTACGGCAGGCCTAACACTTTCTTTAGCATGGCCGTTTAAAATTATTTTAGGGCTTATTATAGGAACATGCACAGGTGCTATGGGTTTTGCGACCCACGAAATTTTGCACGGAAGTGTAGTTAAAAATAAAACCCTTCAAAATATTTTAGGGTTCTTTGGATTTGGAGCCTTCTTTATCTCTCCCACTTTTTGGAGATTCTGGCACAACCGTCTTCATCACGGGAAAACACAAAAATTAATCCATGATCCTGATGCTTTCCCCACTATGAAACTTTTCAAGCACAGTAAGTTCATGCAAGCGATGTTTCCCTTTACTCCAGGGTCAGGGCACAAACGCAGTGCCACCTATATGTTGTTTTGGTTTTCCTTCCACGTATTCGTTGCCCAAAGTTATCTACGTTTCAGAAATTCCATTTTTGAAGGCATGGACCAAAAACAAGTTACCATTGAATTTGTAGCCCAATTATTAATCGTTGGCGGATTATTGGTTCTTGCGGGTCCTTCAACTTGGTGGTGGTTAGTTGCTATCCCGTTCGTCGCACAAAATTATTTTGCGATGTCTTACATAGCTACGAATCATAATTTAAGCCCACTAACCAGTGTTAATGATCCATTATTAAATACCTTAACCGTTACAAATCATCCTTTACTTGAACGGTTACACTTAAATTTTGGATACCACGTTGAACACCATATTTTTCCGACGATGAGCGGAGCTTACACAAAAGAAGTTCACCGTTTATTGAAAGAAAAATTTCCGGAAGATTTGCAGGTTATGCCAAAAGCTAAGGCGATGAAGTTATTATATTTAAGCTCTCGAATTTATAAAAATTCGACAGAATTAATTCATCCGCACAACCAAACGGTGACCCAAACGTTAGGTTCAAAGAAAGTCACTTTAAGCCAAACTTTTTAATATTCTAGGGCATTGCAGATTTTTTCTGCTGTGCTAGCGTAAGTTAATGACCCTACCGCTTGCTAAAGTATTCGTTTTAACGATTATGTTCCAAGTGCCATTTTCAGCGATGGCGCTTAAGAATTTTAACGAAGCTAAGAAGTTTCTCACTCATAATTTAGAGCTCTTTGATTCCAAAACAATTTATTGCGGCTGCCCCGTGAACGGAAGAATCGTTGATGTTCGCGCCTGCGGTTACAAGATTCACAAAGATCCCCGCCGTGCCAGTCGTTTAGAGTGGGAACATGTGGTGCCGGCAGAAAACTTTGGCCGGTCATTTATCGAATGGCGTGAAGGTGGTCCAAAGTGCCATAAAAAGGGGAAACCTTTTCGCGGACGAAAATGTGCGGCCACAAATCCAGAGTTCGCGCAAATCGAGGGTGATCTTTATAATTTATTTCCGGAAATTGGTGAACTTAACGGCCTTCGCAGTAATTATTCAATGGCCGCAATTCCCGGAGAAGCTACCCGCTTCGGAGCTTGTGCTGTAAAACTGGAAGGCCGAAAGTTTGAACCCATGGATCAAGCAAAAGGTATTGTTGCTAGAACCTATATTCACATGGACCGCAAATATCCTGGCCGGGGAATCGTATCAGAAAAAAATGAAGCGTTGTTTGCAGTGTGGAACCACGAATACCCGATTACACCTTTAGAGTGTGAAAGATGGAAAGCGATCGAGAAAAAGCAAAAGGACCGCCACTACTTTGCGGATCGCTGCCCAAAATAATTTAAAAAATCCAAGTTGAATCTGATTTGAACGAATTTTCTATTGCGGATACATTCTTAACCCGGCCCGCGTACATCTAACTTGAAATTCAGGATGCGTTAAGAATATCGCATCAACCGATTCCAAACTTGCTCCGGCTGTTCGCTGTTGAAAAATTCCGGTTGGATTATCACCAATTGCAGGATTTCGATTCAAAACAACCAGATATAATTTCTGAATGTAATCTTGGTTCGCTTGCGCATTTGATAAGTTTGAGGCTGCTTGCCGTAAAGGATCTTCTCTTAAAAGGTCCCTTACCATGGCATAACATCCAATCGCATTATTGTTGTACTGGCCCACGAACAGATTTTCCGCAGCTGCAGAAGGAACAGCGCGGAAAATAGAATCGTAAACTTGCCTGAAGAAAATCTGCACATTCGTCAGCGCCGGAGTTTTCGTTGCATTCAATTTCGCGCGCAAATCACTGATGCTAATTTGACCAAGCTCGTAGGACCGTGTGTCTCTTAGACCTTCTTCATTGCTTGGTGCGCGTCCCAATATTTCCAAATAAGCTTGCTGAACTTGTGGTAGTACCTGCAAGGTTCGAATATTGGCGCCGTACATACTTAATAGTTTCTTCATCGTGGCGCCAAAGGTTCCATCGGGCTTTCGAATCCACATTCCTACCACTTCATCATTTTTCAAATTTCTGTATGCGCTGTTAGAATCGCACGATATTACTTTTTCGTTACAACCATTATCGTAATGACTCCAATACAAAATGTAAGGCATACCGCGATCGAAATTTGTTTTGATCATAGAAGCAATCTGATCGCTTCTTGGACCAAATAAAACGTCATTTTCCCAAACACCGATTTCAGAGATCACCACATTGTTTCGACCGAAATCAGCACTGGGTTTAGATTTTGATTTGATATAGTTAATTGCAGAATCCAGGTTTGATTGTCCAACGCTCTCCATAGCTGCTTCATGCGCCGAATACCCGATCAAATCGCAATCAATTTGCGGCAGAATCTGGCTAGTTAGTCCTGGTAATCCGTCTCGAACACTTCGAAGAACACGGACTACTTCGCACATGTGATAAACCTTAACGTCCGACGCTACCTGCGCACGCGCATCGTTAACTGCGCGCTGCCTTGCCATCCAAAACTGTTTCATGTTTTCCATCGCCATAGGTGAAGATTTAAAGGGATCATTTGCATCGTACTTGGCTGGATCAGTTTCGCGAACGTGATGGTCGCCTTCATGATTTTGAAGGACAAATATTTTTTGACTGCCTTTGTAGGACTGCAAAAAATATTTAGCTAACTCAAGTGTCTCTTCGTATTCCTTTTGAATATCAATGGCCGTAATCGGCTGAGTATTAAAATTTACGTACCAGCTGACAGACCTCCCCATCAGATTAAAGGCGGTCGTTTCAATGAAAAATGTTTTAAAAGGTAAATCATAAATACGTTTATAGGTTGGAGATTTGGCAGCCGCGGTCATTGAAGTAAGTCCCGACCTTTCGACATCAGATAAAAAATAAAACGTTGGAGTCGATTTCGCCACCAATCCCATATAAATCTTTAGCGTTCCAATTCCCATATTGCTGATATCCATTACACTGGATAAAAATTTATCTTGGACATTACCGAACGGATTATATCCCGGGTTTTCCGTTGTTATTCCAAAGCCCTGGGGCAATCCAATATTGGCTACCGCGACTGGCGTCAGTGTACTTACCACCGGAGTTACCGGTACAACTGGATTTACCACTACTGGATTCGGAACGACGGGAACGACTGGGTTAGTTGAAGTGGGCGTGACCGGAACTACCGAATTTCCTCCGGAAGGAGCTGACGTTGGAGTTGGTGTGGAAATTGGCGTTGGAGAAATTGGCGGATTAGATGTAGAGCCCGGCAAACTAACCTTTGCAATATTTCGCGCAGGTTGAGATTCAAACTTTCCGCAGTTTTGAAAAGTTCCAAGAAATAGGGTCAGCAAAATAATAGCAGAAAATAAAGCTCGACGTCGTTTGGGATCATTCCGGAATAGCATTTCGCCTGCCTTAGGATTGGGACGTCCTGTCCATTAAGCTCAGACTTTATACTACCTGATGAAAGTACACTTTTCCCTTACGACGCAGCACCAGTCTTTAATTAATACTGTAAAACAAAAAGGCATCTGCTATTAACAGATGCCTTCGCTTTAAACTATTTTCTGATTAAATGATGTCGAGAAGTTTTACTACCCGCGACCCGGTCCCGTCTAATTATGAGACACTAGGGCTTGTCAGTATAAACACGCAGATAAAACCGCTTCTTTGCTACTGGCTTTGTTCCGCCGGCATTAAAAATTTGGATAAACGCGTAATCCTGACAGCTTCCATCGACTCGATTCACGAAATCACAACCGGAAAGTGCCGTTACTTTGAAATCCAAAACGTCTGCTTCGCTATTTAAAACAAAAGTCATTGGTTCAGCTTCTTGTTGCCACTTCACTGCACCTTGAAGTGCCCAGTCTTTAAATCCTACTTTTACAGTCACTGGATATTGAAAACGGTAGTTTTCACTTCCTTGTAAAGAGACTTTGATGTCGTGGGAAACTGTTTCGCCTTCTTTTAAGTGATGGATATAGGGGTTATATCGAGTTCCGATTGATGAATCAGTGAGTTCCGCATTGTTTTCGGTCACAACCATTTTTGCAGGAGTGCCTTGGTCAAATCTGAAATTACGGCTTTGCAGTGCGGACACCACAAGTTCGCGCATTTCACCCGGAACTCGCAAACCTAGACGACCAAGTTTATCTGCCAACAACATATTATCAAACCAAACATTGGCAGTAAGTGCCGGATGATTACGTGATAATCTCATCGCATCCATTGTCAGATCAGTTACTTTCACTAAACCAACCCGGCCTTCTTTGGCGTATGCTGCCATCAATAGATCACGCATTGATCCACCATAGGCTTCGCCATCATCATGGGATTCGTTCGTTAAATAAAATCCTGTGTTGTTGTTAATTCGAAAATCTTCCAAGCCGTCAAACGTGGTACCGTTAGTAACATCTTGAACAACTAACAAGGCGACAAAATCCGCCATACCTTCAGAAAGCCCACCGGTATCCGCCAATGAAAGACGTGTACCCATTAAGCGATCCATAATTCCGTGGCCTAACTCGTGCCAAATTGTGGAGTTATCGCGAGCCATATTTGGTTGCGATGGTGAATAGGTCGTAAAATTAATTGTGTCTTCAGTATAGAATGCGTTGTCGCGACTTTCTATGTCGGGATTAAATAGGAACGCGTGAAATGGACGAGTTGATAACTCTGGATCCGTAAACCCCATCCCTTGCAAAGAAACCATCAAAGTATCCATCGCGTAATATACCTGAACTTCATCAAATCCATCGTTTACGTATGTTGCAGGATCATGATTTGGTAATCGTCGAGCTGCCCGGCGAAGTGCCGCTTGCGCATCATTCAACGGTAAACCCCGATACGGAGTATTCAAAGTAATTTCATAATCAGGCTCTTCACCACCCGGAACATCAAGCCAATTAAACATGACTTTATCCGAAAGATATAAAGGCACGTGAACGTCTTTTAATTTTGAAACATCCGGATGAAGACTGACCGTTGCGTACTTTCCTTCAAGAAAAATTCCGCCGTTATCATATGAATTTTTAACGGTGGGAAGATTTTGGCTAATGGAAGAAATCGCCTGCATCAGACTTTGCATGGACCAGTAACCTTGAGCTTGCCCCTCTAGCGTCGCAGCTTTTAGTGGATTAAGCTTACTGTAAAGATATTTTCTGCTTTTAAGTGCTACGTAGGGGTCAACTTTCACTTCACGGCGGTAGTCATTTAAATTACGAAGAACCGCTGGTACCCGTGTTTGAAGAATGTGGTTAACCTCGGTCTCTTCATAAATTGGATAAACTAAAGCCGGTACCTCTGTTTGGGGATAAGGTTTAAAGGTTTTAGATTTTAATTTACCCGTGATGTGGGAAAAAGTTAAAATATGGTGACCGTTTTTACCTGGAATTCTGACGACTCTTTCTAAATCTTTGTCAGTCCACTGATCAATATGTTGAGTCTTTGAATTTTGAAATAACGAACCACGTTTTGAAAATAGGGCCGCTTCTTCACGCAATACATTTTTGGATAGAAACTTTGAAGCTGATCGGCCTTGTTGTTTTAACAAAGCTAAGCGTCTTCCGGAAGCTTGACCCTTATCAATATGCGCATCCAACAAAACTAAACGGCCCGTCAATTCACTTTCCCAAGTTCTTAGTACGGCACCTTTAACTGGAACGCCCTGAAATAACTGAAGGTAAGTTACAAATGTGTAATTTGCTAAATGGGTGCGCTCGACTTCTTGGAAATCATTAACCGTCAAATTTAAACCGGTCTCCTGATTTACCTGGGGTAATAAAATTTGCAGTTGGCCGGTAACTCCATTTTGATCAACCCAACGTAAATGCTGAAGTTCAGCCTTCGCTTGAAGAGTAAAGAAAATGGCAACTATTGAAAGGGCCTTGAAGAACTGTATGGTCATAAAAATCCTTTGCAGGTAATGAAGTCCCTGAAAGACCATAAATTCAAATATTAGGCAAACTTTTTTAGCCCCGATTACGCTTGTGCGGGTTCTTTCTGATTTCATTTTGATAGGCGTTTTTTCCAAAATATTTTGCGGCAGCTTTATTATAGGCCTGAGCAGCGGCTGCTTCCGTTTTATATTCGCCCAGGTTCATCGACACGCCATCGATTTCAATGCCTGCACGCCATTTTTTGGAGGTCTGAGAATATGATACGCCCCGGTAGCTCGAGGTCGACTCTGATCTTTTCTTTGGTAAAAGCCGTTGACGTTCTTTCAAGGTACAAACAATTAAATTGTCTTTTCGATAATCCAATCCGTCATTAAACCGGCGAGGATAAACCTGCTTACCCTTAGGTGGTTTCATCAAGAATTTGCCAAGGGTAATCTGCCTGCTTCCATTAGGACCTCGAATGGAAGTTACTACTCTTAACCGGCCCGTCGTTCCTTTGGTAACTCGCCAGCTATGCGCGGAAATTCTGGTCAAATCTTCGTGATCCACTTTAACTTTTTTGTTCGGTCGAACTGTAATCGTAGACCATTTTTTTTGCGCCATTTTAAACCCCGTTAGTTAAAATAATTCTTTCGCTTTTGTCATTTGATTAACCCAAGCCATGTTATCAATATACCACTTCACGGTTTGGAAAAGTCCTTCTTCGAAATCTTTAATCTCACAATTAAAACCTAATTCGCGCTCGGCTTTTCCGCTGTCAACGGCATACCTAAAATCATGTCCTGGCGGATCAGCCACGAATCGGATGAGGTCAGCATACTTTACTCCACCCGGTCTTGGCTTTATTTGATCAAGAATTGAACACAAAGTAGTCACGACGTGAATGTTGGTTCTCTCGGAATCTCCTCCGAAACAATAGGACTCACCAGGCTTTCCATTTCGAAATGCTAACAACAGCCCGCGCGAATGGTCTTCGACGTGCAACCAGTCACGAACATTTAATCCTTTTCCATATATGGGTAGAAATTTTCCTTGAAAAGCATTCGATATCATTTTCGGGATCAACTTTTCCGGTGATTGCCGAGGTCCGTAATTGTTAGAACTATAAGTAATTATAGTGGGAATTTCATAGGTTTGGTGCCAGGCGCGAACCAAATGATCGCTTCCCGCTTTTGAAGCCGCAAACGGAGAGTTCGGGGAGTAAGAAGTCTGTTCAAAAAATTTCCCGCTGTCTCCTAAGGCGCCGAATACTTCGTCAGTAGATAAATGGAGAAACCTAAATTTCTTTTTTGCTATATCATTAAGTGCCGACCAATATTTTCTGGTAACTTCTAATAAATTAAAAGTACCGATAATATTTGTTTCAAGAAATGCCCTTGGACCGGCCAGAGAACTGTTTGTTTCGCTTTCGGCGGCCAGGTTTATGACGCCGGTAAATTTAAATTTCGAAAACAAACTGTCAACTAATTCAAAGTCACAAATGTCACCTTGGACGAAGACAAACTCTTTACTATTTATTAAATCTTGAATGTTTCCCTGATGTCCGGAATAAGTCAGTGAATCTAAAATTACGCATTCGTATCCAGCCTGCGCCAGAAATCTTACTAAGTTGCTACCTACGAATCCTGCCCCACCGGTCACCAGAATCATTATGTTCCCCTGATATATTCATTAGACGTTACGAGAGGGCTTGTTGCAATTAGGAAGTAATGAAACGTCCAATTAGATTGATGATACATGTGGATACGGGCACCATTTGTTTATGAGACGTTGGCTTTTTACCTTTCTAATCATAAGTCTATTTATAGCCGGCACCACAGTTTGGGCAGAAGACGTTCCGGAAGAAGGCTTTTCTGCTCCGGAATTAACCGGAATGATTGCCGGAACTCTAGAATTTCCCGTTTACAGTTTTTACTTTGGCGCTCCTGATATAAATGGAAATGCCTATGTTCCGAATTTTAGTCCTCGCGCCGGGACCATGGTCAGATGGAATACTTACCAATTAGCATTATCAGTGGGACTTCCTCTTCCACAAGAGGAGAAAGATAGAAGAGGCAATACGGATCAAAGCAATCTGGTACTAACCCGTTATTGGCGGGCATTCGGTGCTGATATTTACTATCAAAAATATTTAGGTCTTTACATCGCAAGTCCACTAACGGAATTGGATTTTCATAAACCTACGCGCTATCCCCGGCTGCCTGAAGCATCCATTAAAAACTATGGAATTAATCTTTATCAAAATGTAAATCCTGAAACGTATAGTTTAAAAGCAGCGTTTAACCAAACGGAATTCCAAACGAATAGTGGCGGAAGTTTTCTAATTACCGCATTTTATAATCATCTGGAAATGAATATGGGAACAGTGTTGGAACCGGGATCAGAACCGGGAAGTGTCCAGTCACTTCCAAATATAGAATCAGGAACATTTGAAACTTATGGCGGAGGTCTGGGTTATGGCTATCTTTGGGTCGACGAAGAGCGCTTTCTAGCGATTCAAGGGATCGGCGGAACCGGTGCACAAATTCAACATATTAACCAAGCTCAAGGCGATATCGATCATACCTGGAGTCTGGCTTTTAAAGCGAATCTCAACGTTGCTCTGGGATACAATCGAAAAGACTCGGCTTTCGGCGCAAAATTATTAGTAGATTCACTCAGCTCTAACGTTCGAGGTGTGCAATTTTATTCGACACTTATTAACGGATTATTATTTTATGGAAAACGATTTTAATCCAAATCTGCCCCGCGGCGTTCTGAAATTCCGCGGTGATCTTTACATTTCCTTCTGAAATTCAACTGGTTGCCTTTCAGTATCCACAAACATGGACGTTAGTTTGCAATATCAATAGTACAGCAACACTTCTAAGGAGGACATTATGAACAATTCAAGAGTTAACGGAAAATGGAACGAAATTAAAGGTGAGATCCAAAAAACTTGGGGAAAAATCACTGGAGATGAACTAGAGCAAACAAAAGGCGACTCAAAAGCAATCTCTGGTTTGCTTGAGCAAAGATACGGAATTGCAAAAGACGAAGCTTCAACAAAACTTTCCAGCATTTTCGATAGATTTTCTGACAAAGTTGATGCAGCTAAAGACGATCTTCGTCGTTCAAACGACGTAGCGGCTGACAAAGCTGACCGTCACTAGTTATTTTAGTAGCTGCCTTTTAGGTAAGTTATTTTAAATTTCATTCTAAGCTCTCGTGCGTAACTGCCGAGAGCTTTTTTTATAAATAGCGGCCTACTAATGACTTCGAAGAGCCCCACCATCAATTGAAATACTCTGCCCAGTGATGTATCCAGCTTTCGGTGAAGCCAGAAAACACGCCAAATCTGCAAGCTCTTTTGGTTCGCCCAACCTTCCGGCAGGTACCATTTGTTTAATTTTATCTTCCGTTAATTTTAACTCTTTTAATCGATCCGTAGCCGTATATCCGGGCAACAATAAATTAACGGTGATTCCATCCGCAGCAACTTCGTTAGCAACGGACTTAGCCAGACCCGCAAGCCCCGCCCGTAAACCATTTGAAGTCGTAAGACCTGCAAGTGGTTCTTTCGCCGCTAAAGATGTAATCATAAGCACTCGGCCGTATTTTTGTTTTTTCATCGCCGGTAAAATTTCATTGAGCGATTCAACCACACTCATCCACAGACTTTGAAAATCTTCCTGCCATTGTTCGGTTGATACATCCTGGAAATTTCCTTTCCGAGGCCCACCCGTATTTGTTACAAGGATATCAATTCCACCCAATGCTTGAATGGTTTTTTGGATTAATTTTTTTGCTTCTCCTGGTTTTGTTAGGTCACAAGCAAACCCGGCCTTTGCACCGGTCTCTTTCACTGCAGCATTGAGCCGGTCTTCTGATCGTGCACATAGAACTACCTCGACGCCTTCGGCAATCAAACTCTCTGCGACGGCGCGCCCCAGTCCCATCGATGAACCCATGACTAATGCTTTTTTACCTTTTAGCTGCAGATCCATACTAACTCCTTAGAAATCTGTTTTCTTCATCGCCAACCATTCGAGTGCTGATCCGTGAAATATTTTTTCTTTTTCCTCGAGACTAAATTCAGACTCGTTGATTAATTTTCCCGGTTCCAACTCACCCAATGGAAAAGGATAATCTGTTCCTAAACAAATTCTGTTAGCACCAAAGCGGTTTTTAAGAAACAGAAGTGCTTCTTTCCCGTGAACTAAACTGTCCATCCAAAAGTGACCGGTATAATCTTTAGGAGCAATTTTGGAATCAATAGCACACAAATCTGGCCTTACTTCAAAGCCATGCTGAATCCGGTCCATCGTTATGGGATACGCACCACCACCGTGGGCAAAAGCTACGCGGAGTTTTGGAAATTTCGCAAACACCCCGCCGAAAATCATGGAACAAACCGCAAGCGAAGTTTCCGCCGGCATTCCCACTAGCCAAGGCAGCCAGTATTTAGACATTTTATCCTGGCCCATCATATCCCACGGGTGAACAAAAATCGCTGCCCCTAATTTTTCGCAAACTTCATAAATTGGAAATAGTGCTTTGTCCGATAAATTCCAATCGTTCACGTGGCTTCCGATTTGAAAACCTTTTAAACCTAATTCCTGAATACAACGTTTTGCTTCGATAACTGCCAAGTCCGGAGACTGCATCGGCAAAGTTCCCAGCCCCACGAATCGTTTGGGATTTTTGCGTACGACTTCGGAAATGTGATCATTTAATATTTGCGAAACTTTTAACCCATCTTGGGGCTTTGTCCAATAACTAAACATCACCGGAACTGTGGATAGAACTTGAACCTGTACTCCGAACTTATCTGAATCTTTAAGACGAGCTTCGGGATTAAATGTGTTTTCCTCTACCCGCCTGAAAACTTTCCCTGAATCATCGACCATTTCTTTAGCTGTGCAGCCAGGGCAGTCCTTTAAACTGATGAAGCCTTCGTATCCAAACATTTCTTTAAACTTTGGAATTACGGGCGGAAGAATATGGGTGTGAATATCAATCTTAAGCATTCGACCACGATCTGCCATTTTTAAATCCGCATTTTTTACAGTTTACGTGTTCACTATTATAGTACCGTTCAAATACTGGTGGAAACTGCGTTTCAATATTTACCAACGCAAAAAATTCCTCATACAATTTGCTTTGGCACTTTTCACAGTACCATTGTAAACCGTCCAGTTCACCTTCGCGCCGTTTTCGCTCGATTACCATTCCAATACTTCCGGCTTCCCTTTGTGGCGAATGAGGCGTGTTGCCTGGTAATAAATAAATATCACCGGCACTAATTCGAATGTCCTGGAATTTACCTTCTGGAGTAATAACCTTTAAAGTCATCGCACCCTCCAGTTGATAGTAAAATTCTTCGCCTCGGTTAACGTGAAAATCCGTTCGGGCATTTGGCCCGCCCACGACCATCACGATAAATTCGCGGTCTTTCCAAACGACTTTATTTCCGACGGGTGGTTTTAATAGGTGCCGGTTTTCATCGATCCACTTTTGAAAATTGAAAGCTTGAAATGGTCCCAAGATTAGCCACCTTTTTTCACGGCAAGGCACTTAAGCTCGATTGCAATTGGTGTCGGTAAACAATTAATTTCCAAGGTTGTTCGACAAGGGGGATTTTCTTTAAAGTACTCGGCCCATAATTTATTATAAATCGGGAAATCGGTCTTCATATTTGTTAGATAAACGGTGACGTCCACTAGGTCAGACCAACTACATCCGGCTTCTTCCAAAACGCTTTTCACATTTTGAAAAACACTGCGGCACTGGACTTCAATATCGTAAGACTTAATTGTTCCATCCGAATTTAATTCTACCCCAGGAATTTTCTTTGTTCCCCGTTCCCGCGGGCCAATTCCAGACAAAAAAACAAAGTTACCTACTTGCCGCGCATGAGGATAATGTCCGACTGGCTCTGGTGCTTTGGAAGAATTAATTTCCTGACTCATGAGTTCCCCGATTATTAAGTTAAAGCCACGCAAATATTTTTAGTTTCCGAAAAGAATCGTAATGCATCCATTCCGCCTTCCCTTCCGACTCCGGATTCTTTCACTCCGCCAAAAGGAGTTCGCAAATCCCGCATCATCCAGGTGTTGACCCAAACAAGACCGGATTCCAATTTGCGCGCTACTCGGTGCGCGCGCTTTACGTCTTGGGTCCAAACACTGGCGGATAATCCGTACCGGGTCGAATTGGCCATCGCAATGACTTCGTCTTCCGAATCAAAAGGTATTAACGTCGCGACCGGTCCAAAGATTTCTTCTTGATTGGTGGAACTCAAATGATCAAGTCCTTCGATTAAAGTTGGCTCTAAATAATATCCGCTATCCAGTTGAGAACCAAATTTTGGAATGTTGCCGCCGCATAGAATTCGCCCACCCTGGTTTTTTGCCGTATCAACGCAAGCTCTGACTTTTTCCCAATGAACTTTTGAAACTAAAGCACCCGTATCGGTCGACGCTTCTATCGGATCACCAATTTTTAGTGCCTTAGTTTTCTTTACTAGTTCATCCCGGAACTTATCGTAGATTGATCTTTCAACAAAAATTCTAGATCCACATAAACAAATTTGTCCCTGGTTCGTAAATCTTGATCTAACCGTGGTATCCAGGGCCTTCGAAAAATCCGCATCACCAAATATTATGTTCGCGTTTTTTCCGCCCATTTCCAGGGATATTTTTTTAAAACTCGATGCCGTCTGCTGCGCAATCTTTCGCCCCGTCATTGTACTTCCGGTAAATGAAACAGCTTTAACGTCAGGATGGTTAACTAAAGGTTCGCCCACGTTAGGACCGCTACCGTGAACAATATTTAGAACCCCTGCGGGTAGTCCCGCTTCCTTTGCTTTTTGGGACAAAAGAAATGCGGTCATCGGGGTTATTTCTGATGGCTTTGCGACAACCGTATTACCGGCGGCTAAGGCCGGTGCTAATTTCCAACTTAGAAGATAAAGTGGTAAGTTCCACGGAGAAATACAAGCTACTACCCCTAGCGGAGAATACTCGGTGTAATTTAGTGCCGTTTGATCCGATTGAAAACTATCGCCATGAAATTGGGTAATCGCGGAAGCAAAAAAACGAAAATTCGATTCGCTGCGGGGGATATCAAGTTTACGTGCTAAACTTAATGTTTTTCCCGTATCGCGACTTTCCGCCATCGCAAATTCTTCCAAATCCCTGCGAATCAGATCTGCCAATTTATTTAAAATTCGCGCGCGTTCTTCAACGGGCGTGCTACTCCATCCGGGAAATGCTTTTTTTGCAGCGCTAACCGCGCGCTCTACATCTTCTGAGGTTGAATCCGGAACTTGGGAAGTAATTTTTCCGTAGGCGGGCTCTGGATTATCAAGAAATTTTCCTGCTACCGGTGGAACCAGTTCTCCTCCGATAAAGTTTAAAATCTGTTTCATAAATTCCCTAATCCTTCGTTGATCATTTCAGTAATACGGCCCGCACGGGTGTGGCATCCGCACCTTCTATCTTTAATGGAAGGGCGATTAGTTGATAAATACCTTCATCGACCCTGGACAAAACAATTCCTTCTAAAATCGCCATGTCATTTTTTGCGACAGCATGATGGCTTTGTAATATTTTATCTTCTGATAAATCAATCGAGGGCGTATCGATGCCAACTAGTTTAACTTTTTGTTCCGCCAAGTAATTTACCAATTCCTCGGAAAGTGACATGAAGTCAGAATTCCATTTATAGGGATCTGGAAATGAGTTTGTTTTAAATAGAACTCTCGCGGCAGAAATATTTTTTCCAACCACATCAGAGACAGTGATTCTCTGGCCCATCCGGCACTTAACTTCGATCACTTGGGCCGGGCCTAAATAGTAATCCAAAGATCTATTCTCGATGGCGGCGCCATCTTTGGAATAGTGATTGGGCGCGTCGGTATGTGCCCCTAAATGAACTGTCGTTTTGATGGACGATAAAGTCAGATGATCCCCATTGATCATATTCATGGCAAATTCCTGGGAAAAAGGAATATCGCCAGGAAATACGGCCATCTTGGTATTAATCACCGGAGTAATATCTAAAATTTGCATGCTATCCAGTGTTTTCATCGAAACTATACCCTACCAGTCTTCTAACTTTTCTGCAGGCAATCTTGCTTCTGTATAGAGACAGAGTTAATCATAAAAAAGGAATTTCTATCAAGGAAGGTTTATCTGGAACAATCGAAGCTCCAATTATGGGCAAGCGTGTTGAATGGTGCGCGATTAGAAGCAAAACCCGTTGCCCAATTAACTCAGCAAATGAAGACCGAGAACCAGGAATTCCTGCGCTCTGACGCTTATGGCATGCAAGAAGCCCAATTATTTATGCGAACAAAGGCCGGCGAAAAACAAATCGGCTGGAAAATGGGACTAACTTCCGAAGCCAAACGCCGCCAAATGAATCTCGACTCTCCGCTTTATGGTTTTCTTACAGACCAAATGAAAGTCGAAAGCGGCTCTACATTTTCACTTCAAGGGAAAATTCATCCTAAAATTGAGCCCGAAATCGCGTTCCTGATTGGTCAAGATTTATCGGCACCCGTTTCTCGGGAGCAGGTACTTGGCGCTTGTACGGCCGTGTGTGCCTGCATGGAAATTTTGGATTCACGTTATCAACAGTTCAAATATTTTTCGATGGAAGATGTAATTGCTGATAATTCTTCTTCTTCAAATTTCGTAATGGGTCCTTGGAAAAAAGATTTTAACTCTTTAGACCTTACAAATTTGGATATGAACATGAAAGTAAACGGAGAATCTTCCCAAAAAGGTAACTCCCGTGATATTTCCGGAGATCCCGTCATATCGGTCATCCAGCTTTGTGAGCTTCTTGCGGAACGAAAACAAATTTTGAAAGCCGGCAGTATTGTGTTAGCCGGTGCGGCCACTCCCGCGGTCGAATTAAAAGCCGGGATGCAAGTTGAACTTTTAGTGGAAGGCCTTGAGCCGGTAACGGTAAAGGTTTCAAACTAATGGTAACACTTCCAGGAAATCTTAAAGAGGCCCAACAGTTAGATAAAAACGATCCGCTTTCCCGTTTTCGTGAACACTTCGTTTTTCCCGACGCGCATAATGGTCAAGCACCACTTTATTTTGCGGGTCATTCGCTTGGACTGATGCCAAAGAAGGCCAGCCAGTATGTTCAGCAAGAATTGGATGCCTGGGGAAAATACGCAGTAGAGGGTCATTTTGAAGGTAAAAACCCTTGGCTTCCCTATCACGAAAATATCACCGGAAGTTTCGCCCGACTTGTCGGTGCAAAGGAATCAGAAGTCGTTGCAATGAACACACTGACGGTAAACTTACATTTGTTGATGGTCAGTTTTTACCGTCCGACGAAAGAACGTTTTAAGATCCTGATCGAAAATAATAGTTTTCCTTCTGATAAGTATGCAGTTGATTCGCAAGCCCGCTTTCATGGTTTTGACCCCAAAGAAGCAATTGTCGAGTTAAAACCAAGTCCTGGTAATTTGACCGTAACCGCCGATGAAATTTCCGATCAGATTAAAAAAATGGGAAATTCTTTAGCACTGGTGATGTTAGGAAATTGCAATTATCTTTCCGGGCAAAAATTTGATTTTAAAAAAATCACGGACTCTGCGCAAGCAGTTGGCGCCATTGCTGGATTCAATCTGGCCCACGGTGCCGGCAATCTAAATTTAAAATTACACGATGATGGTGTCGATTTCGCGGTTTGGTGTAGTTATAAATATTTAAATGCAGGACCCGGCGGAATTGCCGGAGCTTTCATTCACGAAAGACATTTAGGTAAAAAAGATATTCCGCGTTTTGAAGGTTGGTGGGGCCATAATAAAACGAGCCGCTTTAAAATGGGGCCTGACTTTGATCCGTTACCTACAGCCGAAGCTTGGCAGTTAAGTAATCCTCCGATTTGGCAATTAGCAAGCCTACGCGCTTCGATGGAACTTTTTGATGAAGCAACTATTTCTGCACTTCGGGAACGGGGCGATAAATTAACTGCCGTATTTGAAGGTCTAATAAAAACTCAGTTAAAAGATGAAGTAACTGTTATCACACCAGCACTTCCCGATCGTGGCTCTATGTTGTGTTTGCGGTTTAAAAAAGATCCCAAGATTTGGACCCCAAAGTTACGCGCAAAAAATGTTCATGTCGATTTTCGCGAGCCAGATATTATTCGCGCAACCCCGGCCCCCTTATATAATTCCTATTCTGACGTCTTTTCATTAGTGGAAACATTTAAAAATATCTTAGGTGCCGAGTGATTACCATTGTCGGCGCAGGGCTGGTCGGATCCTTGTGGGCAGTGCTGTTGCGCCGAAAGGGAATTCCCGTTCAAGTATTTGAACGCCGAAGCGACCCGCGAAAAATAACCGCCGGTGCAGGACGCTCGATAAACCTGGTAATTACTTCGCGCGGTCTTTACGGACTAGAAAAAGCCGGCCTTCTTGGCGAAATCAATAAATTAGCGGTCCCCGTTTTTGGCCGCATGATTCATTCTAAAGCCGGCGAACTGACCTACCAGGCCTATGGCCAAAGTGAAGATTATAATCTTTCCATCTCTCGGGATTTGCTGAATCAATATTTAATATCAAAAGCCGAGGACGCCGGTGCTAAAATATTTTTTGATCATACTCTTGAAGAATTAGACGGCGAAAATAAAACTCTGAACTTCAAAACACCCCAAGGAAATTTCTCGGCCCAATATTCTGTTCTGTTTGGAACGGATGGAGCCGGCAGCAGAGTTCGAAAACAATTAACTAAACTTCACCCGACTGATTTTAAAGAATCAACCGAGTGGCTGGAAGCTGATTATAAAGAATTAACTTTACCACTTGGAAGAGATGGAAAGCCACAGTTGCAAACTAATGCCCTTCACATCTGGCCAAGGGGTGATCATATGATGATGGCTTTGGCTAATAAAGATGGAAGTTTTACCGTCACTCTTTATTTGCCGAAATCTTCATTTTCGAAACTAAAAACTGAAGATCAAGTCGCCAAACTTTTTAACGAAGAATTTAGCGATTCAATTCCTTTAATGAAAAATTATATTAATGAGTTCATGACCCACCCCCAAGGAACTCTAGGCACCGTGCGAACAGAGCAGTGGGTTTTTGATGGTTCTATTGCACTGATGGGAGATGCCGCGCACGCGATCGTTCCATTTTTTGGCCAGGGAATGAATAGTGGGTTCGAAGATTGCACAACATTAGCCGAGCTTCTTGATTTGCATAATGATCATCCAAACTGGAAAAGTATTTTAAAGTCGTACGAACTGATTCAAAAACCAAATGCTAATGCAATTGCTGAAATGGCATTAGAAAATTGGGTTGAAATGCG
>JAZKJI010000034.1:0-721 GCA_040384405.1 Bdellovibrionota bacterium | reverse complement strand
TAAGAAAAAAAATTGAGTCAGCCTTAGAGCAAAAGTATCCCGCAATTTATAAATCGCGGTATGGAATGATTACCTACACACTTATTCCATACTGCTTGGCTAAAATGGCCGGTGAAATCCAAAACCAAATTCTCGATACACTTGCCAGCGGAGTTGAAACGATCGAGCAAGTTTCTTGGTCAAAAGCTGATGAGTTGATGAATCAGTTGTGGATTCCGTTTACTCGGGCTCACAATCTTAACGTCAAGAAGTACTTGCCGCGTACGTCGCCGTAGCCGTTCGGCGTTCGGCGTTTCCGTTCCGTTTTTGGTTTTGGTTTACCGATTACCTTTTGATATATGCTCTTTAATTAAAAATCCCCTAGTACTTTCGCACTAAGGGATTTTTTTTATTCTTTGAGTTTCAGATTATTATCTGCAGCCCCAGATTCGGCCTTCTTGTTGACCGTGTTGACGGTAGTGTTTTTCTGGATTTTTGCAAAAATTCTTTGGGCTGTTTAAGCAAATATCTGGATAACGGTGCAAATAACATTGTCCCGCGCTTGGTTGCGGAGCTGGTTGTGGGTAGGTCGGGTGACTTGGGTATCCTGGTTGAGGATATCCTGGGTAGCTCGGCTGAGACGGATAACTTGGGTAAGAAGGTTGTGATGGGTACGATGGATAAGAAGGCTGAGACGGATAGCTAGGGTAAGATGGTTGTGATGGGTACGATGGATAAGAAG
>JAZKJI010000033.1:7711-16310 GCA_040384405.1 Bdellovibrionota bacterium | reverse complement strand
ATATACGTTAAACATTAACTTCAAACAAATCGGGGGCAATGATGGAATCAACTAATTTTAAACCTGAAGTGACAAACTATTTAAGCGCCAGATTATACCTTCATGACTTTTACCAATGGCAAAAAGAAAATATTCCTGATTTTTCCTATACGGTTTGGGCTGACAAACTGGGCTTCAAAAATAAGTCGCTACTTCGACTGATAATTAATGGAACGCGCACCATTACTGAAGCATCCCGAAAACTTTTATTAAATGGCCTGCCGCTGGAAGATTTAGATAAGAATTATTTTAAAACTATCGCTCTGCTTGATTCGTCTCGGGAAGAAGAAGAAAGAAAAAAGTTCAGCCATACCGCAAGCAAATTACTTAAACTAAAACATGAACAAGTTGAGGTGAAAGACCAGTCGTTCTTTTTATCATCAACGAAGATTCCGGCACTCCAAACTTTGCTTAGTTTTAAAGATGTCGTTGCGACTCCCCACACTTTGGGATTATTGCTGGACGAAAATCCTCTGAAAATTGAAGAATGGCTGTTGCGCTTGGAACAAGCCGGACTTGCGAACAAAAATGAATCGGGAGACTGGAAATCTACCCACGATTCCTGGGGCGTGCCACCCCAATACGGCAATGAAGTTTTAAATAGTTATTACGGCAAGTGCCTTGAAGATGCTTCTGAAGCACTGCAATTTAACCCCGAAACTCGCAGATATTGCACAATGCTTTTTGCTTTATCGCCGGAAGAATTTTTAGAATTTAAGGAAATGGAATCCGAATTTTCGATTCAAGTTTTAACCAAATTTAACCATTCCAAAATGAAAAATCGCCGGCTTTACCAACATACTTTTGGTCTTCATCCAATTTCAGAGTTCCAAGATCCAATCCTTCTGGAAAATGATGATTCCGATCACGAGTCGCAATAATTATTTCCTGTCAAAATGATGGCCATAATCGCGATTATTTCAGGTAAGGTCATATCGACTTTACCCGTCGGCCAGTGGCGATGAAGTAGACATCTATCAATATTCGAAAAAATCATCGACGCCCCAAAAAAAGACAGCGAAAAAAAGCGACTTAAGTCTTTAGCTTTATTGGGTTTCTACCGATCTATTTAAACTGAGTTTAGATAGAAAAAGGTGAACCGATGAAGATCAAAACCACTCGCAAATTTATTCGATTTTCACTAATGACTTTCTTTTATCTGTTTGCCATTTCTTTATTCCAAAACTGTGGCAAACAGTTTACGACCGCTGATCTTTCAAAAATGAATTTGAACAGATCGCTTGCATCGGTTGAACCGCAAATTTCCGTGGTTAATCCGGTTGCTCCACTTTCAAACTCCCGTTCTTTAAGTTTAAAATTAAATGTTACTACCAATGCGCAGTCATCTGTTCGTTCAGTTTCTTGCCAACTTGATTTGCTGCCCTCTTTCGATTGCACTAGCTTAAATGTAAACCTAACCAACATCGTTGACGGCGATCACGCTTTAAAAGTTACAGCAACTGATACTCAAGGAAATATTTCTCCGCAAAAAGTTTTTACGTTCCGAGTTGACGGTACCGCACCGGTTCCCGCTATTTCGCAAGCTCCGGCAAGTGTTTCGGGAAGTACGACAGCAATTATTACTTTCTCGGCAGCGGATGCGCTTAGCGGAGTTAAAAATATTTCCTGTTCATTGGACAACGCTGCGTTCGCAGTATGCTCTAGTCCCCTTGCACTATCTTCACTTTCAATCGGATCACATATTTTCAAAATTAAGTCGGTCGATAATGCCGGTAATACAAGTGCAGAGGTAAGTGCAAGTTGGACCGTAGATGCTTCGGCTCCGATACTTACTATTAATACAAAGCCAAGCATGTATTCGATGAGTAAGACCGCAACATTTACTTTTTCAGGAACTTCGAACGGAGTTGCGCTTCCCAGTTACGAGTGCGCGCTGGACGGTGGAAGTTATTCGACTTGCGTGAGTCCAAAAACTTATTCCAGTTTATCTGAAGGAAGCCATAATTTTTCCATTCGAGGTATTACAACTGCTTCGGTCGTTAGCTCGCCACTTTCGGCTTCGTGGACCGTAGACACCATTGCACCGACGACTCCGGTGTTAACTTCGAATGTCACTTCACCTACGCAGTTAACATCCGCTTCGATTTCCATTAATTCGACGGATACTGGTTCAATGATTTCATTATATCAATGTTCATTTGATGGAGCTGCATTTACAACTTGTACAAGTCCAAAATCATTATCATCTTTGTCACTTTCATCGCATACATTGCAAGCGCGTGCAGTTGACAATGCCGGAAATGTTTCGGCGACTGGCTCTGTAACTTGGATTGTCGAAGCAGCTCCGGTTGCGATCGATGGCGTAACACTTTACAGAAATAACTGCGCAGGTTGCCACGGGGAATTATCAGTTTCCGCGAAACTTGGAAGAACGGCTGCGCAAATTCAAGGCGCAATTGCGACCGTGGGAAGAATGGCCGGTCTGTCTTACTTAACCGCTCCGGAAATCAATGCAATTGCGAAAGCTTTGTCGGTGACTTCGGGTGATCTTGCAAATCCGTTTGCATGTAATGCTGATACTGGAGTTTCTGTACTTCGCCGTCTTACGAAGCGTGAGTATACGAATACAGTTATGGATTTGTTTGCCGGTAATGTTGGGGACTATGATATTAAGGATCAACTAATAAACATCCCCGTGGAATTTACGAACTCGGTCCCGTCGGTTCGAGTTTTTGATTCAACAAATCCGGTTGCGATGAATCTATCTGTTTTAGATGCCTATAATACCGTAGCAGCAAAAGCTGCGGATGCTGCGACTTCAACCACGGCCAGAATGACTAACGTGGGCGGTTCATGTATGACGGTCGTACCCGTCAGCGATACTTGTGTTTCCACCTTCTTGGATAATTTCGGACTTAAAGCTTACCGCCGTCCTTTCCCGGCAGCAGATAAACCGATGTATATGACCCTATACCGTACTGGTGCTTCACCGGCTGATTCCATGGCTCGAGTCATCCAGGCTTTATTATTGTCGCCGCAGTTTTTATATAAATTAGAAGTTAATGGAACAGGTGTTGGTGGCCGCGCAGATTTATTACAACTTGATCCTTATGAAATCGCATCGCGCGTTTCTTACTCGATACTTGGTTCGATGCCTGACCAACCGCTATTCGATGCCGCTAAGAGTGGTGCACTATCTACTTCTGCGGGATTGCAAACGCAGGTGGATCGACTGTTTACGTTAACCAAAGCAAAACAAGGTATTCGTGGATTTTATTCGCAGTGGTTCAGACTGGATTATATTCCCGATATTATTACTAATGCCACTTTCGCTAATGGAATCGATGGTAATTTTAGAAGAGATGCGAAAGACGAAGTTATCAGCTTGATGGATCATTTACTTTGGACTCAAAAAGCAAATTACCGCACGATAATGACAACGGATTTAGCAATACCTCGAACCCCAAATATGGGAAAGGTATATGGAGTTGCGCCAACGGGAAATTATACTCCAGTCGTACTTTCTGATCCGAATCGCCGCGGAATTTTAACTCGAGCAGGGATGTTAGCACTAAGTCCCGTGGGTGGATCTTCACCCATCAAACGTGGAGTTAATGTTCGCGTACATTTATTATGTGATCCATTGGGAAGCCCTCCGGCTGACGTGGAAACATTGGCAAGTCCATTTGATCCACTGTCCTCAACTCGTGACCAAGTAACTGCCAAAACAAGTGCAACCCAATGTATGACTTGTCACAGCCGAATTAACCCAGCCGGATTTGCGTTTGAAAATTTTGATGGCTTTGGGCGCTTCCGCACTCAAGAAACTGTTACTTTTGGAACAATGTCGGCAACTCATAATGTTGATTCAACTGTTGCACCTAACATCGCTTCTCTTGCTGACCCGGTAATTAACGGTGCAGCTGCCCTTCAAGAAGTAATGTCTGAAAACAGTGTTGGACAAGCTTGTATGGCAAAACAATTTCTTCAGTATAGCACTGGCCGAGATGTCGAAGCCAACGATGGTTGCGCGCTTTCTAGTATGTATGATGCCGCTAACAACAGCGGTGGCTCTGTTTTAGAAATGTTTAAAGCTTATACTCGCACACCTGGATTTATTTTGAAAAAATTAGGACCGATTAATTAGGAGGCTTCTGTGATTTACAACCGAAAAACTCGAAGACAGTTTTTAAGAGGAGCCGGCGGAACTTTGCTGGCCATCCCTTTCTTACCAAGTCTCCTTCCGAAAGCTCTTGCTGCAGGAAGCGCTCCTCTTCGTTTTATTTGTTTAGGACAAGACAACGGAAGATATGCCCCTGACTGGTATCCGAACGCTACTCAAATGGCAAAACTTGTTCCCGTTTCCGGAGTACAGTACATGCGGGAAATGTTAATGCGAAATATTTCAGGCGATATTTCTCCAATTTTTGGTTCAGCATTTAACGGTGCGATTCGCGATAAAATGATGATCATTAGCGGGCTTGATGGTTTATGGAAAAATACCCAAGGCCACCAAATGAGCACCATACTTGCCGGAAATATGGGTGCAGGTCAGAAACCAGAATGGGAAATGAAAAATGGCCCTTCCATAGATCAAGTCTTGGGTCGTAATTTAAAATCCAATCCCAGAGCAGCCGATCCCAAATCAGTTCTAAACTTACGATTGCGCAATGGTTGGGATATGTCCTACCGCTACAATGCGGATACAAATGTAATGTCTGGTACCGGCGGATACATCAGTCCAAGCGCTGCATTTAGTTTTGTTTTTGGATCTGGAACGACTCCCGCTTTGAGCGATCGCAAAAAGAAAGTTGTCGATCTGGTTCTTCAAAATTATAAATCCGTTATCGGAAGCTCTAAATTAGCAAAGGCAGAAAAAGATACCTTGCAAGAACACATCGACAGCATCAATCAACTTGAAACTTCAATTAATACTGATTTAACAAATTTAGCCTGCGTGTCCCCAACTGGGGTCGGTGGCGAAGCCGGCGGTGGTGGTATCATCGCGATCGACCGAGTGATTCAACAACACATGGATATCATGATTGCCGCGGTCAAATGCGGGATTGTTAACTTTGGAACCATCCAAACTTCAGACGCGGTTGATGATACTGTATTTAGCAATTTAATCGCTGCCGGAACGCCCGTCGACGGAAGTTGGCATGGGACCTATTCCCATTCGACTATGGCGTCACCTCAGATTCGCGCTATTACTCAGAGATTTGCAGGGCAGTTCGCCTATATGATAAATCAATTAAATGTTCCAGAGCCCGGTACTAGCGGGACATTTTTGGATAATTGTTTAGTTTATTGGGGTAATGCTATGGGTGATGGTACAGCTCATTCCTATGGAGATATGGCCGTTGCACTAGCGGGTGGCTTAGGTGGTAGAATCAGAACCGGGCGATTTATCGATTACAACAATACTGCCAACGGCCAAGGCCGTAACTACAACTCCTTCCTAGTTGCACTTCTGCAAGCTTATGGTTTAAGCCAAACAGATTATCAGCAACCAAATGTGGCTGAGGGATTTGGAACGGATTCGCTCCACCGATCCGACTACCAGGCCTGGAGACTTGACCGCAAGAACCCTGCTCCGGGAATTCTAGTTTAGTTATACAATCACGAATTGCGATATCGGATGCCTTTGAAAATTCGATATCGCAATACCCTAACCTGCTTAATTTTTAGATAAACATTTGCCTAAACTGAATTTCCCTGGGAAAAAGAGGGTATGAGAAACCTGCTTTTTTCTTGTCTGTTCGTTTTATGTGCAACTTCCCAGGCGGATGAACCTAAATCCCAAACTGTTGAAGCCTATCAGTGCGAAATCATTCTTGCGACGGAAGATATTCCCGTTGAAGAAGCTGATTGGTTTTTTGAAGTTCCGGCAGTGGGTCCCTCCCATGGTGGAACTCCGCAATCTTTTACCCGTGCGAATCATCAAGTTGACGTTTCTGCCGATGGCCACTGGATGACTATCTCTTGGCAAAAAAATAATAAATTAGTAGCACAAGGTTTGTTCGTGATGAGCCCTGATGACTATGCTCAGAATCGCGTTGTTATTCTTTTTAATCCCGATGGTAACGGTGAACAACTCTCTATGGGTTGCAATGCTATATTGCCAACCAGAAAGTAAACTTCATGATTAACTTGGCGAAATTTCTTTTAAGCGTAATCGGTGACCTGACAAAACCTGCAGTATTAGAAATCTATACTGACGGCAGCAGCAAATACGGTTGGGGCACTTGGGCTTACGTTGTTACTAAACGCGGTCAAATTCTAAAAGAAGTTTCCGGGCAAGTTCACGATGCCGACAGCAACACCATGGAATTCCAAGCTGCTATTGAAGCACTAAGCTCGTTACCACTTAATACCCGCGCGGTCCTTTATTCTGATTCCCGTATTCTTGTCGATGCGATGTCATTGGAACTTTATCCACGCACCAAAAATTTATTTAATATGGTTGAAAAGCTAACTCGCCTAACGAACCAACACAAAGTTCAATGGAAATGGGTTAAAGCTCATAACGGTTCTAAATTCAACGAACGTTGTGATCAGCTTTGTATCAACGCCCGACTTCATAAGAATTATTAGTTCCAACTAATCTATTTTAAATCGAGTTCACAAATATCAGCTGCATCGCTATGGGATAATTCATGCTTGTTGTTTCGACAAATAATGCATTGTTTCTGGAGCGCTCAAGTTTTTAAAAATTTGTTCGTTAAACCTTTTAAAAACATTCTTAACAATTGATCGCCGCACTCGCGGTAATTGGGATGGCCCTCTTTCCGGAAAAGTGCTGTCAATTCTGGTTTAGAAACCCTGAAGTCGACACTTTTTAAAATTTCTAATACATCATCATCTTTAAGTGCGAAAGCTACGCGGAGTTTTTTTAATACGACATTGTTAGTGGGAAGTTCTGGCGAAGGTGCAGGCCGCGATTCATCTTTTCCACGTTTAAAATATATAAGCCCGTTCAGAAATCGATCCATTAAGTTCTGCGGACATTCCTTGAATCCTGGTTCTTCTTCGCGAAGAAGATAGGCGCTCATATCATCAGGGGTTAGGTCGCCGCCCCCCAAACGAAAAATCTCGATCATTTTGTTTTCGCTGATATTAAGCATATGGCGTACGCTGCGAAGTACATCGTTATTAATCATGGGTTAACCTTTAGCACAGCCCTCTTGAAAAACAAACTTCCTATTCAAACACCGTCGGACGTTCCAGGGGAAAACGAAAAACGCGGCCCTGAAGCCGCGTTTAAAATCTTAGAGATAGATCGTTACAGGTAGGTTTGTACTAACTGACTTAGTTACTTACTTAGTTAGTTAATTAATTAATTACTTAACAGAAGGATAAATCAGGCATTGAGCTGTCGAGTTACCTAAGCCGTCTGTGTAGTTATAAGTAGTCTCATCGCGGAAACTCTTAGAAATAAATCCTAGGATATTTCCGTTACGATCTAAAATAGAAGCGTGGGAAAGGTATGGACCACCAACAGATTCAAAACGATCTGGCATTGTTCCAACCAATCGAACTTTTTGACCTAGGATAGCGTGGCCAGTAGCACCGTTTGATTTTAAACCTTTTCCACCTAAGCTTGTCGTTACGTCAGAAAGTTTTCCGTCCGCTGCGATTTCTGCATTTGTAACCGAACCGTTCAAAGCGATGCAGCTTAATTGAAGCGCGTGAGAATAGGAACTTGCAGTTAGAATTGCCAATAGAATTAATGATCTCATGTTAAATCCTCCGATTTTGGTTAACACTCTGGGTTTTGCACTTCAAATGCCATGCGAATTAAGACTGAATCGAGTTTACGAATAAAGTTCTGTCTCTACCTTTGACAGAGCGCTGTTTTTTGCTTTCATCGGATCGCCCTGCCCTATGTAATACTTATTTGCTTGGCCAAGCGTAGGGTGTCTAACATCTTTCAAGGCCGGACCGCCAATGCAGCCTAAACCACTAATCTGATTAATGATATGCACTGAAAACCAAACCTATGTGGTGCTCACGAGTTCTCCGTCCCTCAGTGATACGATCGCAAAATTCTTGTTTCAATTTGATACAATTTTTTTGTCGTAACATTCTGGTTTCTAATTGAGCAATTTCCCAAGGTTGGTTTCAAAATTGTAATGAGTAAGTATATGAAAAAACTTATACTCACTATCATTCTTTCATTTTCTTTCGTATCAACAACATCAGCACAGGACAAAAGCGTTGTCCTGCAAGTAATCGACAGTGCTGGCGTCAAAGGTAAAGCTGTTGGATTTCACTTCAGCACCAAGGGCTATTCTCGTGGCCAAATTGGAAGCTTGAGGGACCGCCTATCGGAATCAGCAGATCCCGTTCAAGTGACCCAACGGGAATATGATGAATTAATGGCAAAAGCGAAAGCAACTCGAGCGGATATTGCCGCCGGAGTATTTGCAAACCCGGGCGAGCGCGAAAAAGCTAAACATACAGATCCATTAGCCGCGGCGGTCTTTGATAAGACTGGTCAATAAAATATTTTATTCTCTCACATCTGATTGCCCCATTTTCTCTCCTGCGCTAGTGTTAGGTTCGACTTAACTAAGAAGGCGCAGGACTATTAAAT
>JAZKJI010000033.1:4992-7701 GCA_040384405.1 Bdellovibrionota bacterium | reverse complement strand
ATTTCTTTGGTATTTTTAATTCCAACGATGACCATCGCGGAAATTTTAGACAAAGATTCCCTCCACATAAAAGACTTTCCAATTTCATTCGATGATTTCACTGACAAAGTAAAACTCGGCAAGGATGGCGACGTCACTTGTGCCGTTGAACAAAAAAGCTGGGACGGGAAAAACTTTTTAACTCTAAGCTTCCGCGATTCTGAAAATCAATACCGCTCGAATCCATCTGGTTCTTTACAGTATATCGTGGACGGAAAAGATTTAATGATTCCAGGATTCGGGCTTATCTGCCAAACATTCGAGGGCTTTGTTAATCTGGAAGTCGATGTGAAAAATCATGATAACGGGAATAAAACTTTACGCGCGAAATGTAACCCAGGTTTTTTTCACGGTACTATGGATAAATTGGAACTAACGATCGATCCTAAAGGTCATATTGTACGCGCAGAAGCGGTATCTAAAGATAGAGGCAGCCACATTGCCGAAACTGTCGTTTCATTTATTAAGGGCCGCCGGACTGTTAGAATGGATTGTAAGTTTTAAAATTGAATTTATGACTTTTGCCAAAACTCATTCCAACCCACACAAATCCTAAGCAAGGCCAGATTTCCGAGACAAAAAGTCTCATTATCAAAATGACTCCCTACATAGCTTTCAATTTATTGCCGTTGGGCCCATCCCGCGCTACCGTTTAAATGGATGGTCCGTTAAAGGGAGATAATTTGAAAAGCAATTTCGGTACATTTTTTTTGAACCTATGTTGCATCAGTTTCGTTAGTGCCTTTTCACTGTCAGTAGGTGCGACGCCACAAACCGAAGTTCTGTATCATAAATTAAAAAATGCGTCTGCCCAAGAAAGACCGGATGTACTTTCGCATTTACCCGAACAGTTGAAAGAAAACTTCGTACTTATCAATGACAGTAAAAGCCGCCAAAAGGGAACTTTTGAACTCCCCCGCGTTTTGCACTTTTCAAAAACAGCTGATTTCATAGTTACATCAAGTGGACATCCGGTGTCCCTTGACGCCGCCGCCGAAGATTTAGAAATTATGGAATTTGACCGTAAAAATAATAAATGGGTTCTTGCGAAAATTTCATTTGGAAAAAATGGGTTGAAAGCGCCCGTCTACAATTCTAAAAACTGCCTTTCATGCCACGGAAAAAACCCCCGACCTATTTGGGGTGGGTATCCAAGTTGGCCAACTGCCTACGGTGGCAAGGGGCCTAATGGTGGTGATTTCATGGGCCCCGAAGAAAAAGTATTGTTTCGGCAATTCGTTTCAAAAGCAAAAACTCACGAGGCCTATCGTCATCTGAAGATTTTTGTTTCCCAGTCGGGATACGATTTACAATCGATGTACCCCGCACCGAATGCGGTCTTTACCGCGCGAATTGCAAACTTACACGCAAATCATTTAATACAGAAAGTTCACGCCAGCCGGCCCGCAAAGGCTGATCCTTATAATTATTTGGCCCAGCGTTTTCACTGCGCAAACGTTGAAACTTTAGATGCTTCAGTTAACCAGCGCTATTCAGAACGGCTAAATACGGACGCCGAATTTAAAAGTTTATGGTCCGGAAAACCAAAACCACTTGATGTGCAAACCAAACTTTTACGCTTAATCGGAGTCGATCCGACGGAGGATTTTGAATTAACCCGACCTACGAGTGTCAATAATCCGGTTCCAAGTTTCGATGCTCTTAACTGGAGTGCGGGCTCTGATTCATTGGGCGACTATTTAGGATTTAAGCTTTTAAGTCAGCTTGTGCAAAGTGACCCAAAACTTCGTGATTGGTTTGAGAGTGTGATTCCCATAATGGATAAAATCGAATGGCTCACGTTTCACGGGACAAATTCTGAACTTGCCGAGATGGATAAAGATGCTACGAAAGACGATTTCGTAATGTCTCTGTACCCGTTTTTTCACTATAATATTTTTTATTCTGTCCTGGGCTCTTCCAAAAAGCCCATCTGTGATCATCTGATGGCCAAATCCCAAGTAAATAATTAGTTTAACAGCGGTGCATTTACCGCTGCGTAATTTACTTTAACCGTTACTGAAAAAGCCAATGTTAGTGCCTGATCTTGTGCAAACTAGTTTTTTGCTTCAATGACACAAACTTTATCTGACGAACAATCAACGGTTACGCTCACTGGAGATGTATGCCCATAAATATGGAACACATTAAACTTGCGGCTATTTGCATTCAAAATTTTGCGCAAGGAAGTAACATCGGCGGGGTTTGTCAGCTCTACTTTAAGAACCTTTTTTTCTTCTCCGTAAAGAATGTAGGATACATAGCCCGGCGAGTCCGGAGAATTATCCACCACGGCGCCGATCAGTTTGAACTCAATATCCGTATGAGCAGGAATATGTCCATAGTGACCGTTTGATTCTTTGAACTGCCCAAGTATGATCACGAACTTTCCATCGCTGCTTTCCCACGCTTTACGAGGCATTTGGGGATTGCTGTTGTTCGTTGGTAAATTGAATGTATCAAAGGTGTTGAACGAAAATTCAGAACTACTAAAAAACATCTGCATCGCTGAACATCTGACTGGATGACCTTGAACGGTCCCATCAACAACGGCGGCGGAAGCAATCAGCGCTGCTCCGAATTCTACTGCCACGTTTTCAGATTCTGCCGCAATAGATGTTTTGAGGTTTCCATTTTGGAGAACGTAATTCTGTTCTGAAGTTTTCATGA
>JAZKJI010000033.1:0-4982 GCA_040384405.1 Bdellovibrionota bacterium | reverse complement strand
ACCGTTGAATGACCGGTTTTGTCGGTAATATTTAAAAACGAACTGATTGAACCTGTCGACGGGTTAATGAAACCCTTGAGCTTAACAGATTCGTACGCGACGCCGGTACCTTCGGTTAAACTGCAGACAAAAGGGATTCTTGGCGCTGCTGCCAATACTTCCGCACCAGTTAATAAAATAAAACTTAACAAGAAACTCTTCATAAAACCTCCGCAAAAAGAAACGTTTATCGCTTCCCTTACGGTATATCGCTAATACGACTGCGGGGCCCCCTGATTTTACTCAATAAAATGGTATGTAATGGTATGCTATTCTGCTGTCAATTTATGCACTTTATAATGATCGTTGTGAATTAAGAAATTAATCTACTTTCACGCAATCTACGAAGTATTTTTTAATTCCATTTTCACGCTCGGCCACCAGCCCATGGACATCCGTTTCAAAGCCTGGAAAGCGCTGATTAAAATCGCGAGTGAACTTTAAATAATTCACAATCGTTTTATTAAATCGTTCACCGGGAACCAATAATGGAATTCCCGGAGGGTACGGAGTTAACAATACGGCCGTTACTTGACCTTCAAGCTCATCGATCTCTACCCGTCTGATTTCTTCATGGGCCATTTTGGCAAATGCATCCGAAGGTTTCATCGCCGGCGTGATTTCCGATAAATACATATCAGTCGTCATGCGCGCGACATCCCCCGCTTTGTAGGCTTCGTGAATTTGTTGGCACAAATCCCTTAATCCCACTTTTTCGTACCGGGGTTGAGCGGCTACGAATTCGGGCATTACTTTCCATAGCGGTTGGTTTTTATCGTAATCATCTTTAAATTGTTGAAGGGCAGTTACCAATGTATTCCAACGGCCTTTGGTAATTCCGATCGTGAACATGATGAAAAAAGAATACAGTCCGCATTTCTCCACGATAACCCCATGTTCGGCTAAATAACGATTTACCATGGCCGCAGGAATTCCTTGGTCTGCGAAATTTCCATCCACATCGAGTCCCGGCGTAATGACCGTTCCTTTGATGGGATCTAGCATATTAAAATTCTCGGCCATTTTTCCGAAGCCGTGCCATTTTGCATTTGGTTTTAGTAACCATTGTTCACGTGAACCAATTCCTTCTTCGCAAATGGTGTCTGGTCCCCAAACTTTAAACCACCAGTCCTTGCCCCATTCGTCGTCTACTTTTCGCATGGCCCGTCTGAAATCCATCGCTTCGGCAATGGACTCTTCGACTAATGCCGGTCCTCCCGGGGCCTCCATCATGGATGCGGCAACATCGCACGATGCAATGATTGCATATTGAGGGCTAGTCGATGTGTGCATCAAGAATGCTTCGTTAAAAACGTGATGATTTAGTTTTTTGGTTTCTGACTCTTGCACCAAGATTTGTGATGCCTGACTTAAACCCGCCAACATTTTGTGCGTTGATTGTGTGGAAAATATTACCGATTCCTTTGCGCGCGGACGATCCTTACCAATGGCGTGCATATCTTTATAAAAATCGTGAAAAGCCGCGTGCGGAATCCATGCTTCGTCAAAGTGAAGAGTGTTAATTTTTCCGTCCAGCATTGTTTTGATGGTTTCGGCATTATAACAAATTCCATCGTACGTACTTTGCGTTAACGTTAAGATACGCGGCTTTTTCTTTTTATCTTTGATAAACGGATTCGCATCGATTTTCTTTTGGATACTTTCCATGGTGAATTCACTCTGTGGAATAGGTCCAATTAATCCGTAATGATTTCTGGTCGGAGTTAAAAACACAGGTATAGCGCCTGTCATCATAATCGCGTGCAGATTTGATTTATGACAATTTCTATCTACCACGACGATGTCATCAGGACCGACAGTTGAATGCCAAACTATTTTATTAGAAGTTGAAGTCCCGTTCGTGACGAAAAACAAATGATCCGCATTAAAGATCCTTGCGGCATTTGTTTCTGACCTTGCAACGGGGCCAGTGTGATCAAGCAATTGCCCTAATCCCTCGACCGCATTACAAACGTCAGCGCGAAGCATATTTTCACCGAAGAACTGGTGAAACATTTGTCCGACGGGAGATTTTAAAAACGCAACCCCGCCAGAGTGACCTGGACAGTGCCAAGAATATGAACCATTTTGTGCATAATTAAGCAGAGCTTTAAAAAATGGCGGCGCAATAGATTCTAAATAAGCGCGCGTTTCACGAATTATGTGTCTTGCCACGAATTCCGGCGTGTCTTCGTGCATGTGAATAAATCCGTGAAGTTCTTTTAGAATATCATTTGGAATATGGCGGGAAGTTCTGGTCTCTCCATATATATAGATCGGAATTTCCGCGTTTTTAAATCTGATTTCTTCGATGAAGGCGCGTAAAACTTTAAGCGCGTTGTCAGATTCTTCCAATGATCCATCACCAAACTCTTCGTCGTCGATGGAAAGAATAAATGCGGATGCTCTACTTTGTAATTGCGCAAAAGAAGTTAAATCTCCGTAGCTGGTGGCACCGATAACTTCGACACCTTCTTTTTCAATTGCTTCGGCGAGCGCGCGAATTCCCGTTCCGCTGGCATTTTCCGTGCGGAAATCTTCATCGATAATAATGATGGGAAATCTAAACTTCATCTTCAACTCCTTCGGTTTCATGACCTTGCATGAAGGCTTATTTATGCATCTTTTTGGCGCATTACGCAAATAAATCATTGACGGCAGCATAAAAATGTATAATTATGCATATGTAGCGCATATTTATCCAGAGCGCACAAAGCGTAAGCAGAAAGAAAAGATTCTGCCCAAACAATCACCAGGTGGATAAATGTAGGAGGAAACGGATACGATGAATAAAATGATAACTTGCTCGGTAGTAGGTGCCCGCGGATATGCAGGCCTTGAAACCGCAAGACTTTTACTCAAGCATCCGTTTGCCAGCCTCACTCACTGCTTCGCCACTTCTGAATTCAAACTAACTGATTTCTTAAGTACGCCAGAGGCTTCCAAAGTAAAATGTCTGCTTGATTCCGAAGTCTTAAATAACTTAACAGACGTTGTCTTCTTGGCAACCCCTGCTGAAGTGTCACTTAAACTTGCACCAAAAATTTTGGCCGCAGGAAAGAAAGTGATCGATTTAAGTGGGGCATTTCGCCTGAAAAACAACGACTACCAGAAATGGTACGGGTTCGAGCACACAGAAAAAAACCTACTGGCAAAAGCACAATACGGATTGTTGCCATGGGTGGGACCAGCGAAAGCTGAATCCTTAGTCGCAAACCCGGGCTGTTACGCAACGGCAATTGCTTTGGCCTTGATTCCGGTTCTGAAGAACAAACTGATCGACGGAAAACACATCGTGATCGATGCAAAATCCGGAACGACAGGGGCGGGAAAAAAAGCTGCGGAAAATTTGCTGTTTACGGAAGTTGAAGGCGAATGTTTACCCTACAAAGTAGGACGCCACCAACACCAGCCAGAGATCGAAGAAACTGTCGAAGCGTTTTCGGGACAAAAAATCGAAGCGCATATGACGACCTCCCTTCTTCCCGTCCGCCGCGGCATCATCGCTGGAATTTATTGCCAGCTCAATGATGGAAAGACCGCCGAAGATGTGAAGAAAGCTTTCACGGAAGCCTACCAAAATTATGAATTGGTAAGTTTTGGGGAAGTGAAAAATGGGTCAGGACTTTTATCACTTAAAAAAGTGGTAGGAACTGGAAAAACCCATATCAGTTACGAGGTCGTGGGACAGAAACTGTATTTGTTTTCTTGTATAGATAACTTGATGAAAGGCGCTGCTAGCCAGGCCATAGAGAATTTTAACCGTATTTCTGATTTACCAGTTGTTACAGGGGTAAATCATTTGGAGGCACTAACATGATTGCAGGACCCGGAGTACGAAGAACGGCATTACCTAAAGGATTCCTCGCAAGTGGAGTCAACTGCGGAGTTCGCCGTTACCGTCCAGATATTGGAATGCTTATTTCCGATCGCCCTGCGGTAGTTGCCGGTGTGTTTACTTTAAATGAATGTAAAGCAGCACCCGTTAAATACACGCAAAGCTTACTTCCCGCCGATAATGTTCGCGCGATCTTGACCAACTCTGGCCAAGCAAACGCGGCCACCGGCGCCGAGGGTGTGGAAAAAAACATGATGATGGTTTCTGCCGCAGCAAAAAGCTTAGGCTGTGATACCAACCAAGTGTTAGTTGCCAGCACCGGAAAAATCGGAGTCCAACTTGAACTTGAAAAAATCCTTCCGTCTATGGACGAAGTGGTTTTACGAGCAAATGATTGGGCCGAAAGTTTTGCGACGGCGATTTTGACAACAGACCTTGTCCCTAAAACTGTGACTGCGAATGTGACCCTCTCGGGCGGAACGATCAGAATCACCGGAATCAGTAAAGGTTCTGGCATGATCCACCCGAACATGGCGACCATGCTTGGCTACATACTAACGGACGCGGTTATTACAAAAGAGCACGCGCAAAGTTTGATCAAAAAAACTTCGGACGTGAGCTTTAACATGATTAGCGTCGACGGTGACTCGTCAACCAACGACTGCTGCTTCTTGATGGCGAATGGCGCATCGGGCGTGCAAGTGTTGGATGAAAAAGACGTTAAGAAGTTTGAAGCAATCGTTGAAGATATTGCGATCTTCTTAGCAAAAGCGATCGTTGCCGATGGTGAAGGAGCAACGAAAGTTATAGAAGTGCAAATTAAGGGATGTTCGGATTTGGAATTGGCAAAGAAAGCAGCGCGCGGAGTAACTTTATCCCCGCTAATTAAAACTGCCGTCCATGGTGAAGATCCCAACTGGGGACGAATTCTAGCACGCTTAGGTGCCGAGCAAGTTCCCGCTGACCAACTGGAACGAATGACTCTTCGAATGCAAGGAGTCCTGTTATTTGAAAAAGGCCAACCGGTCGAGTTTTCAAAAGAAGAAGTAAAAGTTCTTCTGAAACAGGGACTCATTAAAATCGAAGTGGATTTAAATTCAGGCAA
>JAZKJI010000032.1:0-2506 GCA_040384405.1 Bdellovibrionota bacterium | reverse complement strand
GCCTTGCAGGCGCTGACGGCCCATTTACACTTTAGCTACAAGTTCTATTTAAATTTACCTCAGGAGAAATGATGAAATCGATCGTTGTTATTGCACTTTTAGCATCGCAAATTTTTATTGGAAACACTGCGTTTTCTGCAGATCAAAAAATTCAGAAGCGTACGACTGCAACGGATGCAGATGGAAATCCGGGAATGCCTCCGGGTGCCCAAGGTATGCCTGAACGTCCAATTATCGGTGGGATGCCTCCGGGCGCTGTAGGTTTACCTCAATTTCCACCGGGAGACGATGGACCTACTGCAGGAATGCCAATGCCTCCAGATCATTTTTGCCGTCGCGCTGCCGGTGCTGAAGCACAAAATGCTGCTAACAACAAAGTTGAGTACGCATCTCTATGTGATATCGACGAAGTAGAATTGAAAACCGAAAATAAATTTTATTCAGTTTCAGTTTCTTGCGGTAACGACGGAAAATATAAATACAAAGTTTCCACAAGAAAAACTAAAAAGGGCTGCCTTGCCCGTGCAAACCTAACAAAATAATATCTAGAGGCCGTTCAATCGCATGAACGGCTTTTTTGGGCTGCCGTCTTCAAGTGGCTAGCCAATAGGGCCGTCCGCTTCAAGTGGTTGGCCAATAAGGCCAACTTGCTAAAAATATTTTTTCTATCTCTACTCTTACAGTTTTCCCCATATGCTTTTGGCTCTTCGTTTGATGAAGCCCAACTACAATCTTTGCTTGCAAAAAATCCTACCACGCTGCAACCCGTACGCTCCATTGAAGAGCTAGTTCCTTTACTGCCGGAAGAATTAAGAAGTAATTTTACCTTTATTTACGATAGTCGTAGTCCATTCAAAAAAAGTATTACACCTGAATTTCCGCGGACCGTTCTGTTTACCGAAGACGGAAAACTCATTCTTACTTTTACTGGGAATCCAGCACTGCCGGGATTTAACATTCTGGAAAGTATTAAATTCGATGATAAAACATCAACCTTCACACTGAATGCCTATGATTTGACTGGCGCTGGCCGGGAAGCTGAAACTAAAACTACGTGCACCGGTTGCCACGGAGATGACCCTAGACCTATCAATGATTCCTATCCTATTTGGCCGGGATTTTATGGCTCGATCAAAGATACATTCCCGCCCAATGAAGAGATCGGCCGCACCGAGAAGAAAAACTTTTTAAACTTCATGCAAACTAATGCTAAAGCCGGAGTCTACAAGTACCTAAAATTTCCAGAGGGAAGCATCAATACTCCATATCTGGATGAAAAGAATTTTGATGCTGCGAAACTGCAGGGTGATTTGAATCTATTTAAATATATGCCCAATACAAGATTCGGTATGGCTATCACCCAGCTGAATCGAAAACGAATATTCCGCAAATTAATGACAAGCCCGATTTTCCAGTCAAGATACAAAGAGTTCTTAAGAGAATTATTGGACTGCGGGGATTCGCAGCTTCCGCCCGATGCCGCAAAGAAAATTGAAGAGCTAATTAAACGTGAAAACTCCAAACGATTAGTTCGCGCGGGAGTTCCTGAAACTTCGCCTGAAGCAAAATTTAGTTTTATGCAGGAGCTGCAATTCACCCGCGAAATTGCACAAATGGATTGGATCGCAACCGAATCAAAGGTCAGCCGCGAAGATTGGTCCATGGCGATAGAGAAGAATTCGCTGTCATTCTTTGATGGCGTCCTCAGTGGCATTAGCGAAAACAAAAGTTATTATATCAAAGAAGATTTAATATTCGAAATGATGCGCCATTTAGCCGAGAACGATTCCCGCTTTGGGCCTTACTATCAGCCAAGAAATGTCTATGAATCCTACGGCTATTCATTTGGAAAAAAAATCCGGATTAAAAAAGCACGGGCCAGCTGCGACTTACTGAAATCCACCGACGTCAGAAAATAATTTACTCAAAAAATAATCGTAAATGCGAACGATCGCCCCACTCACCTTTTGGATACAATAAATTTCTAACTTTCGCGGGCTTACTGTGCGGAAGAGTCAGATTAGATTGAGATTGGTAAATTAAATAATTATCCGCAGACACTTTTTCAACGATGGCCACATGTCCACCTTGTCCAACTCGGGACCATTGCGCCAAGAACACACTATGATCAGGTGCCGCGTTTAAGAAATTTCGAAGGGCTTCTTGGTCTTCCCCCGGATTATCAGTAGTAAACTGAGCACTCTGCCAATGAGGAAGATGCGCCGCCATCGAATTATGAAAGTTATTAGATACAAAACTGCCAACGGAGAATCCAGCGCGATCAAGAACATTTCCAACATAAATACTACAAGCAGTAACGGTGCTGCCACTGTCTTTAGAAAACTGAATTTCCTCTTTCGCAGCTTGCAAAATGATCGTTGAATCCTGAATCCAAGAACGATCATCAGCATTTAAATTCGAAGAAACCATCAACGTCAAAGCCAACGCAACCAAGCTAACTATTCGATTTTTTATCATCCGATTATTATAACAAAAAACACCAAAA
>JAZKJI010000031.1:0-12419 GCA_040384405.1 Bdellovibrionota bacterium | reverse complement strand
TAAGGCCTTTAAGCTCTTTAACTTCGTCAGCGGGAATCCAACCGGCCAAGCCTTGTTTCCAAGCATACATGCGACGTTGAAAAGAAACTTGTCCAACTAGCAATTGTGCTTCTTCGATTGTCATCGGACCAAATTGACTTCCGTTACATTGCAAATACCACACGTGAGATGGTTGATTTGCTAGGGCAACACCTTGTCCACGAGTTTGGGCGCGGAAGTCAGAAAGAATTTCTTGGTATAAATTTAAAGTTGGAGCTTCGGGTAAAAATTCTTCAAAGTGCTTTACTTCAATCAACCGTGTCCAAGGCATATCAATTGCGGGATTACATGCGAACGCAGACCAAGAAAGTTTACCTTCCTTTAAGCTGCGGACGATATCGCGTTCAGCATAAGGCCCCTTGGGCTGCTTTCCGGCGACGCATAAATACCAGTGCTCATTGATGCGAATCATGGTTGTTTAAATTCCTTCATACAAGTATGAAAAATGCTCTATATAGATAACATCGGCAGTTGGACGCCAGGCCTTGAGAAATCCTTAAAATTTACCAGGACTTAGGCCCCGAGTTCTCAATAAAATACGTTCCCGTAAAACATAACGATAAATACCGAGGTTTTCTGTAACAAAACAATGGGAATTCTTCCTAACAGAACCCTAACGAGACTTTCAATTTTTCCCGCACTAGGCTGGCCGCAGATTAACAAAGGAGTTCGCAATGCGATCATTTTTAACCCTGTTTATCCTAATGAGTTTCGCGGAAGTTCATGCTCAAACCACAATCAAAATTGATGGATCAAGCACTGTTTTCCCAATCACGGAAGCAATGGCAGAAGAGTATCAAACTGCACAAAAAGGCAAAGTTCGTGTAACCGTTGGAATCTCTGGAACAGGCGGCGGATTCAAAAAATTCTGTAAAGGCGAGACCGACATTCAAAACGCTTCCCGCCCAATTCAAACTAAGGAATTAGCAGACTGCAAAGCGGCTGGAGTAAAGTTTCTAGAAATTCCTGTCGCTTATGATGCAACCGTAGTTGTAGTTCATAAAGACAATAAACTATCCGAGATCACAACTGATGAATTAAAGAAAATGTGGGCCCCGGAAGCTCAAGGAAAAGTTACAAATTGGAAACAAGTTAATGCAGCTTGGGCTGATCAACCATTAAAACTTTATGGTGCCGGGTCAGACTCTGGAACTTTTGATTACTTCACTGAAGCAATCGTTGGAAAAGCAAAATCCAGCCGCGGTGATTATAGCGCCAGCGAAGACGACAACACTTTAGTAAATGGTGTTGCCGGTGATAAAAATGCTTTGGGATATTTACCAATGGCATATTACGAAATGAATAAAGGGAAGCTAAAAGCAGTAGCGGTAAAATCAGCTAAAAGCGGAAAAGGTGTATTACCTTCTAAAGCAACAGTTGAAGACGGAACTTACGCTCCACTTTCACGTCCAATATTTATTTATGTTAACGAAGCATCGATGAAGAAGACTCCGGCAGTAAAAGAATTTGCGGAATTTTATTTGAAAAACGCAGCCGTAATTGTTCCACAAGTTAAGTATGTTGCGCTTCCAGCTGAAGCCTACAGAATTGGACAAGAGCACATTACGAAAAATAAGTTGGGAACAGTATTCAATGGGCACTCCGACATCGGAATCCGCGTTGAAGACCTAATGAAAAAAGAAGGCAATTTATAACGGAATGAAGATACGCCGATCGCAAGTTTTTAAAGAGCGCTTCATAGAGGCCCTGCTATTTCTAGCAGCGGCCTCTTCGGTTTTTGTGACGATTGCCATTGTCACCATTTTGGTGCGTGAATCGCTTCCTTTTTTCGAGCACGTCTCGTTAAAAGAGTTTCTAACGGGCCGCGAGTGGACGCCACTTTTTGAAAATGCCCAGTACGGAATTTTACCCTTAGTTTGCGGAACTTTTTTAGCAGCGATCATTGCGCTTTTGGTTGCGTTGCCGTTAGGAACGGTCATGGCAGCATACTTAAGTGAATATGTTTCTGTACGTGTAAAAGAAATATTAAAACCAATTCTAGAGCTTTTAGCGGCAGTACCAACGGTGGTGTACGGATACTTTGCTCTGTTATTTGTTTCTCCTTTGTTGCAAAAAATATTTCCCGGAATGGGAGCGTTTAACGTCCTCAGTGCGGGGATCGTAATGGGCGTAATGATTATTCCATACGTCAGTTCACTCAGTGAAGATGCAATGGCATCAGTTCCACAGCATTTACGTGAAGGTTCTTATGCGTTAGGCGCTTCAAAATTTGAAACCGTTGGCAGAGTCGTAATTCCAACTGCATTTTCGGGATTAACTTCGGCGTACGTTTTAGCAATTTCCCGCGCACTCGGTGAAACCATGGTGGTATCCATTGCGGCAGGTATGCAACCGAATTTAACTTGGGATCCAACCCAGCCTGCGGCAACCATTACCGCATTCATCGTTCAAGTCAGCCTTGGCGATCTTCCCCATGGGTCTATCGGCTATCAATCAATTTACGTTGCTGGGTTAACTCTTCTGACAATTACTTTGGTGTTTAATATTTTTGGATTGTATATGCGCAAAATATTCCAGGAGCGCGAATGACCGAATTAAAAGCCGACTTAAAAGAGCAGTGCCGTAAAAAAAGAATGACGGATTTCATTTTTACCATCATCGGTTTAATGAGTTTGATGTTTGCTTTAACGGTTTTATTACTTTTACTTTTAGATTTGGCAACTCGGGGAGTTCCAAGATTAAACGCAGAATTTTTCACTAATTTTCCTTCACGTTTTCCGGAGCGGGCTGGAATTTTATCCGCTTGGGTGGGATCACTTTGTGTAATGTTGGTGACCGCATTTTGTGCGATTCCTTTGGGCGTCGGTGCCGGAATTTATTTGGAAGAATACGCTCCAAAAAATTGGATCACCCAAATTATCGAGCTAAATATTATTAATTTAGCGGGGATCCCATCAATTACTTTTGGTCTGATGGCTTTGGGACTTTTCGTTTACAAATTTGAATTAGGGCAAAGCATTCTGACGGCGGGACTGACGTTAGGACTTTTAATTTTGCCAATCATAATCGTAACGACCCGTGAAGCGATTAAGTCTGTTCCCAATACAGTTCGTGAAGCTTCCTATGCGTTGGGCGCGACCCAATGGCAAACGGTTAAGGATCATGTCGTCCCTTACAGTATGGGTGGAATTTTAACGGGTATAATTATTTCCCTATCGCGTGCAATCGGTGAAACCGCACCTCTGATAACAATCGGTGCATTAACGTTTATTGCCTTTCTGCCCACATCTCCGGCAATTGAAGTTTTCCCGTTCATTAGCTTCCAATGGCTTAAGGATCCGTTTACTGTGCTTCCTATTCAGATGTTTAACTGGGTCAGCCGGCCCCAAGAAGAGTTTCACCAGAATGCGGCCGCGACGGGTGTGGTATTAATCGCGATGACTTTACTCATGAACGGTATTGCCATATATATTCGGTACCGGTTTAGAAGAAAAATGAAATGGTGAGTATGAGTCCTGTAATTCCAAAAACCAGAGCCGAGGTTAAAAATCTCGATTTTCACTATGACACCAAAAAAGTGTTAAACAGTGTTTCATTGCCAATTTATGAAAATAAAGTAACGGCACTGATTGGTCCATCGGGATGTGGAAAGACAACTTTACTGCGCTGTTTTAATCGCATGCACGATTTGTATAAAGCACCTTCGTACAAAGGCGAGATCCTTTTATACCCGGAAAAAATTAATTTATTATCCAATGATATTGATCCGATCGAAGTCCGAATGCGAATCGGAATGGTATTTCAAAAACCAAATCCATTTCCAAAAAGCATTTACGAAAATGTTTGTTACGGGCTTCGCGTACGGGGATTTCGTAAAAAAAGTTATCTGGATGAAAAAGTTGAAGTAGCGTTGAAGCAAGCTGCCCTGTGGGACGAGGTTAAAGACCGTTTAACTTCGCAAGCAACTTCGTTATCAGGTGGACAACAGCAAAGACTTTGCATCGCCCGTGCACTGGCGACCGAGCCCGAAATGATTTTATTGGATGAACCAACTTCTGCCCTTGATCCAATTTCAACTTCGCATATTGAAGAACTTGTTACTCAATTAAAAAAAGATGTGACCATCGTTATGGTGACTCATAATCTTCACCAGGCTGCGCGCTGTGCGGACTATACTGCATTTATGTATCTGGGTGACCTTATTGAATTTGGTTTGAGTGATAAGCTGTTTACGACTCCTACGGACCAAAGGACTGAAAACTATATTACCGGCCGGTTTGGCTAGGACCTTTCGCCGTAACTTGGCGGGTTTCATTACGTTTTCCTAAAATTCTTCCGAACATAATATAGATGAAATTACTGTCAGCATTGCTAACATTTGTTTGCTGTTTTGCGTTTGCTTTAGAGGCAGGCGATGAAATTGAGTTAATGCAATTTCTTAATGGCCGCAGTACCGCGCAGTTCATGCGAAAGTCGAATAATATCGTCCAAGTCTTACCTTCGGGAACAAAAGCCAGAATTACTTCACCTCCTCAAAAACTTCCTTCAGGTGCCTCGGCATTAAATATTGAAGTTACTGATGGGCCATCCAAAGGAAAATCATTTTGGGTTCACTACGAAGCTCAAAGAAATAATATCAAACTTTTAGATAAAAAAAGTGTTCCAGTGCCGGCCGCTAAAATTGCTGTCGCGGTAAAGGTTGAAACTGTCGAAGACTGTCCAGTTATCCGGGATCAAAAACAATTAGAACGCCAAGCTTTGGTTGCATTACAAGATTCTGAAAAGCGCGTGACACGCATGACGCCGGCACAAGGCGAATCAGCAGCTACGTGCGTAGATTGCCGGGCCCACATCAGTGATTTAAGTTTACAAAGAATTTCAAAAGATGAAAATCCCAGCCCTTCCCAAACTTGGAGCTGTATCTATGCACGAGTTCAAGAGTGTTCAGAGGGCGGCGTTGAACCACGCGATTATTATACATTCTCGGGACGAAAAGATGGTTTAAAATCTCGCGAGTGGGGATTTAAATTTGATAAACATGCCCGCCAAGATATGTACGTTTCAATTACCGATGCAGTGGATGGGCGATTTAGTACAATGCAAAGTAGCGCGATATATTTTTTCCCGCGAACCTATTTGCCGCAATACAAAATTCTGAATGACGAAATTCATATGATTTTACCGACCGGCGAAAAAGTTATTTATGATAAAAATAATAATATCATTGGTGGAGTATTGGCCGAGAGCGGGAATCCGCAGTTGAACCAACCGCCAAGGGTCAGCTACTCTGGCACGGGCCTTACTATTCGCACAAATTCGAGCGGTGTCGAAGGCAGAGGTGCGATTGAAAACATGACTGCCACGGTTTCTAAAGGCGGTCAAAGTTGCACGGTACCCAAATCGCAATTGTGGAATTCAGATTTACAATTTAAGTATGCGACGGACGAAAAGTTGGATGCATTCTTGAAATCAAGTTGTGGGTTTGGAATTTAAAAATCCAAAACTTCATCAAGCCAACTGCCTTTAAAAGTAAGTGAAGACTTCCCCAGCCGAGGCTTGATTTCAGTTCGATAATACGGATCAAAACCGATTTCTTTCGGATCTATTTTTACTGATTCCAAAAACTTTTGAAATTCTATTTTTTCGTGAGCAAAATTTCCAGGTTCATTTCCGTTAACCAGAGTTTCCATATGAGCACAATATTCACGGGATTCCGGCGCGGATTGTAATTCGGGATTGGTGGCTACCGCACGCGAAAGCATCCACATTAAATAAGTGCGGTCTAATATACTTTCAGTTCCTTGTCGGTTGTTTTGAATTTCTGAAAGTGCGCGGTAGGCTTGCCTGTAAAAAGACGCTTTTGTTGCTGTGGATTCGTCGTTTTGTTCTGCCGCGCTTTCTACCATATGTAAAAGTTCAGACATTTCTGGTTGGCGAAGCAGCGAACGAACAACCGGTTTAAAACTTTCGCTTAAAGGATCTTTCTCATTGTCCAGCGTACTTCGCTTAAGTCGTTTAGCCAGAACATCCTCTTTTGGACGTTCCAAGCTACGTTTTGCATTTACTAAAGAACTACAAAAATCTACCAGGGGAGCATTGGGATTCGTAAGGTCCTTTAAAATTGCTCGCCCTTCCGCTGTCCTTGAGTTCACGTTTAAAGATCCCGGCCGGCTTGGATCGGTCGATGTGATATCGGCGCTAACGGTTAAGTTAGATTCCGATTCGAATCGATTGGAACTTTCACTGACAGTTGCGTCAGCGGAAACTGAAGAGGCTGAAATCGGTTTTGGATTCGGTTTAATAAGGCGGCCCAGCGTGGCTGGCGTGGGTAGCATTCGGAAAAGTAATACGGCAGTTACAATTAAAACTACTCCGAAGAAAGCAGCGATGCCCGCTAATATTTTAAGAAATAGTTTTGTGTTTTTGCTCAATGTAAACCCGGATCCTCGTCGTCATCTTCTTCATCTTCGGGGGTTGCTTCGCGAACGATAAAATCTTTGCCGGTTTCTTCGCCTTCATCATCGTCTTCGTCGTCCTCTAGTTCGCCTTCAACTAACTTTCCTTCTTCGATTCCAAGAAGACGGTTGGCTTCGGCTTCAAGATCAGAGTTAACGGTTGTAAATTGGAGAAAGATTTTTTTCTTGTCGTATTCGATTAATTTCCAAGCAAGGGGATAATCCATTTGTTCTTCGTCGGATTTTCCTTCGGCCTCGAAATATTCGGCCATCATTTGGGCACCGGCATCGACACACAGATAAATTTTCTCCATGGTGTCCTGCTGCTGCGGGTTATAGTCCACGGAAGTTTCGAAATTGATCTGCGTTAAGCGGCCAGTTTCAACGTAACCCATACGCAAGATGATTTCTTCAGGGTATATGCGCCCCTCAACTTTAAACGAGCCCTCTTTACTTTTCTTCTTAAAATTCTGCGCCAAAAGAGCCTGAATCTGTTGGACGAAATCGCCCGGAAATGCGGTCCATTTTTTTGAACTTTTAAGTCTTGGTTCCACTGGGAATTTCCCCCTTTAGGCTTTGACAAGGTCAGAGGGGGGATTTATAGCATTCACTATGCAAATGACACAACGTGAAACTTCAGTAGCCCCGGGTAAAAAGGGTGTTTTTATCTCTACCTATGGCTGCCAAATGAACGTCAACGATACCGAACGCATGTATTCGTTGCTGGAAATGATTGATTTCGAGCCTGTGGCGACGCCAGAAGAAGCTTCCCTGATTATCGTGAATTCCTGCAGTATCCGCGAAAAACCGGTTCATAAAGTTTATTCCGAAGTCGGAACTTTCAGAAAAATGAAAGAAAAAAATCCTGATTTAGTGATCGGTGTCGGCGGCTGCGTTGGCCAACAAGAGAAAGATAAATTAATAAAAAACCAACCTCTGATTGATTTCGTGTTTGGTACAGACACCATCGATAAACTTCCGCAAATCGTTGCCGACGTTTATGCCAAAGACGAACGGGTTGTGAGTACCGGTTTTGAACACCGCGCACCTTACCACGTAGAAACCTTGGTTCGAAATCCCGGCGTTTCCACTTTTGTTAATATCACTAAGGGTTGCGATAACTTTTGTACGTTCTGCGTAGTGCCTTACACTCGCGGACGCGAAAAATCCCGTCCACTTTCCCACGTGCTTTCCGATATCAACAATTTGGTAAAACGCGGAGTGAAGGAAGTTACCGTCCTTGGGCAAAACGTAAATTCTTACACCAGTGATTGCGGTGCGGATTTTGCGGATCTGTTAAAGCAGATTGCTTTACAAACTGGTGTGGAAAGAATTCGATATACGACTTCACATCCAAAAGATTTTAATCAAAAGCTCGTCGATGTGATGCGCGAGCATCAAGACAAAGTTTGTGAATATATTCATTTACCTTTCCAAAGCGGAAGCTCAAAAGTTTTAGATCGCATGAACCGCCGATATACTCGTGAAGAGTATCTGGAAAAAATCGCGATGATCAAAGCGGGTCTTCCGAATGTGGTTTTATCCACTGACATCATCGTGGGTTTCCCGGGCGAAACTGATGAAGACTTTGAAGACACGATGACGATTGTCAAAGAAGTAGCGCCAGAAACTATTTTTGCATTTAAATATTCGCCTCGGCCCCAAACCAAGGCCGCGAAATTTGAAGACCAAGTTCCTGAAGCTATAAAATCAAAACGCTTAACCAGACTTTTTGAAATGCATACCGCTATGGCCTTTGAAATGGTGAAACGCTACGAAGGAATGACTTTGCCAGTTTTGGTTGAAGAAATTCACGAAGGCGGAAAAGCCAGCGGACGATCGACTCAAAATAAATTGGTTCATTTTATGGGTGATGCCGGCATGGTTGGAAAAACAGTGCCGGTAAAAATTCTTCGTGCTTTTCCTGCGGTACTTCGTGGTGAGGTCGCTAACACTTCCTCCGACGCAGTAGTTGCGAAAAACGAAGTCGTTAGCGTTATTGGAGAAGCCATTAATGTCTAGTAACTTGCAAAAGGATCTTGTCGACTTACAAAAACTATTAAAGGGCCAAATCTTTTTTAGTGATAGTGGTGACGAGGAAGTATTTCATCAGGATGATTTGATCCAGCTTCATCCAATGGGTGTCAGTTTTGCGGCGGATTCTGAAAAACCATTTTTACTATTACGGGATAATACCAACCAACATACTTTACCAGTTGCCGTGAATCCCATGGAAGCCGGAATTTGCATGCAGCAAGGGAGCGGGGCATTTACGGTCGCGTCTCCATTTCGGTTGGTTCAAGAATTATTAAATTCACTAGATATTAAATTTCTTCAGTGCGTGTTTGTGCAGATCAAGGGACCCGTACAGTACGTCCGTATTTACATGACCGGGCATCCAAAGCAAAATAGTTTAAAGCTTCGTGCGGATGAAGCCGTAGCTGCGTGTTTGCATTTTGGAATTCCAGTATTCGCTACGAAAAGTTTTATTGCTCGAAGTAAAGTACTGACCGCGCAAATGGACGGCGTCCGTGGGCGCATGATGAAAGATCAAAAACTTTTAAATAAAAACCATCCCCATTTAATGTAATTCGCCAGTTTGTGGGGGCGTGGAGGTTTTCATGGCTCTTATAACTGCTCGCGGATTTACCCCAACCATTGGAAAAGATGTTTTCATTGCTCCATCTTGTGATGTCATCGGAGATGTCCATGTCGCAGACGGCGCTTCGCTTTGGTTTAACGTGACCATTCGGGGTGATGTTATGCCGATTAAAATTGGAAAAGAGACCAACGTTCAAGATGGATCGGTTATTCACGGTACTTTTGGCAAATGGGGAACGACGTTAGGTAAACGGGTGACCATTGGCCATAACGTTATTATGCACGGTACGACGATTGGTGATTTATGCCTGATCGGTATGGGCAGTTTATTGATGGATGGAAGCATTATTCGCGAGCAAAGTATACTTGCTGCGGGAAGTCTTGTGACCGAGGGTTCTGAATTTCCACCGGGTGTTCTTATCATGGGGCGTCCAGCGAAAATCAAACGGGAATTGAACCCTCAAGAGATTGCCTTTCTCTCTCAATCCGCTGACAATTATCTCTTATATAAAACTTGGTACAGAGAGGGGAAATAGCATGGCGGAGTTTGAAGAAGCACTGACCTACGACGATATTCTTTTGGTGCCGCAATACTCGGAAGTGATTCCTTCCGGAATTCAACCCCGCAGTTTTTTTGCGCGGGATTTATGGTTAAATACTCCCATCGTTTCTGCCGCAATGGATACGGTGACGGAAAGTAAAATCGCGCGAATCATGGCGCAACAAGGTGGTTTAGGCTTCATTCATAAAAATATGCCATCTGATAAGCAAGCCTTCGAAGTTGAAAAAGTTAAAAAATATGAAAGTGGAATGATTCAAGATCCGATTACCTTAGGTCCGGATCAAAAAGTTTCAGCGGCCTTAGAAGTAATGGCCCGATATTCTATCAGCGGGGTTCCGATCACGGTTGATGGAGTACTGATTGGAATTTTAACCAATCGGGATCTGCGATTTGAAACAAGAACCGAAGTACCGATCCGCGATTTGATGACGAAAGAAAATTTAGTCACGGCACAAGAGGGAACAACGTTAGAACAAGCAAAGCAAATTTTACGAAACCACCGGATCGAAAAACTCCCGGTCGTTGATAAAAAAGGTGTTCTTAAAGGCTTGATCACCATTAAGGATATCGAAAAAGCGCAAGCTTTCCCTAATTCTACAAAAGATACTCGTGGCCGACTAATGGTTGGAGCAGCGGTTGGCGTTGGACCTGAAGCTTACGAGCGCGTTGAAGCATTAGTGGCATCACAAGTCGATGTACTGTGCGTAGACACCGCCCATGGACATTCAAAAAATGTAATGGAAATGGTTAAGTACGCCGCTAAGAAATATCCTGATTTAATTTTGGTGGCGGGGAACGTTGTTACCGAAGACGGAACCGAAGCTTTAATCAGTAGCGGTGCCGAGGTCGTAAAAGTCGGCGTAGGTCCTGGCAGTATTTGTACAACGAGGGTCGTAGCTGGTGTCGGTGTTCCGCAAATCAGTGCGATCATTAAATGTGCGAAAGCGGCGAAGAAAAAAAATAAAACTATTATAGCTGACGGTGGAATTAAGTATTCCGGCGATATTACTAAAGCCCTCGCATTGGGTGCAAACTCGGTCATGATCGGAAATCTTTTAGCGGGTGCTGAAGAGTCCCCTGGCGAAACGATTTTGTATCAAGGCCGCACATATAAAGTTTACCGCGGCATGGGTTCATTGGGTGCCATGGGACTTGGTTCAAAAGACCGCTATGCCCAAGCTGATGTGGCGGAACTTGATAAATTGGTTCCGGAAGGAATCGAAGGAAAAGTTCCCTACAAAGGAAATGCATCAGGAATTGTTCATCAATTGGTTGGCGGCGTGAAATCAGGAATGGGTTACGTTGGGGCACAAAATATTGAAGAGCTTCAAGCAAAGGCGAAATTTGTGAAGATCACTTCCCAAGGGCTTCGCGAATCCCATGTTCATGATGTCAGCATTACCAAAGAAGCTCCGAATTACCGTTTAGATTAATCAAGGTACATATGTCATTAAACGAAGGTTTTTTAATTTTAGATTTCGGATCTCAGTTCACGCAGTTGATCGCACGAGTGTTGCGCGAAAAAAACTTTTACTCTGAAATTCGTCCTTATAATTATTCTTTGGATGAAATTAAAAAAGCTAAGCCTAAAGGTATAATTTTATCCGGTGGTCCTTCATCTGTTTACGATAAAGGTGCGCCCCTTCGTTCGACCAAAGAACTTGTCGAGTTAGCTCCGGTATTGGGGATTTGTTACGGAATGCAGTTGTTAGCCCAAGAAATGGGCGGGAAAGTCAGTCCCGCTACCCATCGGGAATACGGCCATCAAAAGATTGTTTGGCAAGCTACCCATGAACTGTCGGGAATTAATTCCGTATGGATGAGCCACGGTGATGTTATTGAAACAGTGCCTCCGGCATTTAAAGTTTTAGCAGTTTCTGAAAATCATCCGGCTATATTGGAAAGCGATCGTATTTTAGGTGTGCAATTTCATCCGGAAGTTTTTCATACTTTGGATGGCGATAAAGTTTTTGATTACTTTGCCAGAAAATGTTCGGCACCGGCGACCTGGAAGAGTAAACACATCGTAGAAGAAATCAGTTCCCAAATTAAAGATAAAGTTGGACCAAGCGATAAAGTGCTGTGCGCCTTGAGCGGCGGCGTGGATTCAATGGTGACGGCGGTATTGCTGACTCGTATTTTGGGTAAAGACCGCGTAACCTGTGTGTTCGTCGATAACGGGCTACTTCGTAAAAATGAATTTGAAAATGTGAAGAAGCAATTTGATGGAATGGGATTAAACGTTATGGCGGTTGATGCCACTGACGATTTCTTAAAACCATTGGCTGGCGTTACGGACCCGGAAAAGAAACGAAAGATTATCGGCGGCGCCTTTATTTCTGTATTCGAAAAAGTTTTAGAAAAACTAGATTCCCATGTTTGGTTAGCCCAAGGGACTTTGTATCCGGATGTGATCGAGAGTGTCAGTCCCCATGGCTCTAGCCAAACTATCAAAACTCACCACAATGTGGGTGGGTTGCCGGAAAAAATGAAATTGAAACTTGTAGAACCACTTCGTGAATTATTCAAAGACGAAGTGCGTGCCATTGGAGCTGAGCTGGGTATTCCTAAAGACATTTTGGGAAGACATCCATTCCCAGGGCCAGGACTTGCGGTTCGAATCTTGGGTGAAGTGACAAAAGAAAATCTAGATGTCTTAAGAGATTGTGATGCAATATTTATTGAGGAATTGAAATCTTCAGGACTTTATAATCAAATTTGGCAGGCCTTCAGCGTTCTTCTTCCTATTCGAAGTGTTGGCGTTCAGGGAGATTCTAGATCTTACGAAAAATCTTTAGCAC
>JAZKJI010000030.1:0-2806 GCA_040384405.1 Bdellovibrionota bacterium | reverse complement strand
CTCCGCCTTGCATCTGGCCCTTGATCAAAAGTCGATTGGTCGCCCCAGGAGGGGATAGTAGGGGAGGGTTCGCATCACTTCGTTTGCTTCCGAAAAACCAAAACAGATATCTAGACCAAAACATCATCAGTATCAGTATCAGAAGCCGAAAATCGAACCGCCAACATCAAACCAGCAACTAGAATGAAACAAATGCTAATGCCAATGCTAATGTCGCCAACTCCACTGGCATTGGCACAGAACGCCTGATAACAGGTTCCAGGAACGGACGCTGGATTCTTCGGTATTCGGTTTGCCGGTACAGTTTCAGTTTTCAGACCAGTCCCGGTTGCAGTCGCCGTCGCAGACACAGTTTTCTGTCCCGTTGCAGTTTGCCAAGAAGAAAAGACGAGCGAAGCTCGTCCTAATTCCACCAAGAAATTCCGACAAAGCCCCTGCGCTATGGTTGCGAAACCCCGGCCCAATGAAGTACATTGTCTAGCTTATGGCAATAAAACCACTTTCTCGTGAAGAGATCGTCAAAATGAAAAAGGCATGTAAGCTAGCGGCGCAAACGTTGGATTACATAGCACCTTTTGTCAGAGCGGGGATTACGACCGAAGAACTTGATCGTCTTGTTCATGATTTTACGTTGTCCAATGGCGCAGTGCCAGCTCCGCTTGGTTATAATGGTTTTCCAAAATCGATTTGTACTTCGGTAAATCACATCATTTGCCATGGTGTTCCTGATAAAACAATTTTGAAGAACGGTGATATTATAAACGTTGATATCACAGCTAAACTTGATGGTTTTTTTGGTGATACTTCGCGAACATTTTTTGTCGGAGAAGTTTCGGCAAAGGCTCGTGATGTAGTAGAAACCGCAAAAATGGCGATGGAAAAAGGAATCGAAGCAATTACCCCTAACGGAACGACGGGTGATATTGGTTTTGAAATTAATAAAGTGGTAACTCGCAAAGGTTACAACACGGTTAAAGAAATTGGTGGTCACGGTATTGGCCGAATTTTTCATGATGAACCTTTTGTTCCTTCCTATGGAAAAAAGGGAAAATTCGACCGGTTAGTTCCGTTTCACTGTATTACGGTAGAGCCAATGGTGAATGAAGGTTTGGACGGAATTAAGGAATTTAATATTCCCGGATCCACAATTAAGTATTACGAAACTATTGATAAAAAACTTTCTGCTCAGTTCGAGCATACGGTTTTAATTACTGATACTGGATATGAAATATTAACCCTGGCTTAATTGCCCGGAAAGGACCCTAAAGATGTTGATGACGCAAAAAAACCCTGGAAAAAAAGCCGAAGCAAAAAAAGCTTTCAAAAAAGCTCATGCCGGTGACAAACCAACTAAAAAAACAACTTCAAAACTTGATTACATGGTTTGCAAAGAAGCCATGGAAGATGCAGAAGTTTTTGAAAAACTAGCTCGTTGGGGCCGTGAAGAAATCTCTATCGCAGAAACCGAAATGCCAGGTCTAATGGCGCTTCGTAAAGAATACGGAAAATCTCAGCCACTTAAAGATGCCCGTATTTCTGGTTGCCTTCATATGACAATCCAAACTGCAGTATTAATGGAAACTCTAATCGCATTAGGCGCAGAGATCCGTTGGTCTTCTTGCAATATTTTTTCGACTCAAGATCACGCGGCAGTTGCAATGGCAGCAGCGGGAATTCCGGTTTTTGCTTGGAAAGGCGAAAATGAAGAAGAATTTAACTGGTGTATCGAACAAACTATCACTGGTTGGGGAAAAGAAGGTTTTAACCTTATTCTTGATGATGGTGGCGATTTAACAAACATGATGCACGAACCAAGATTCGCGGCATTGATGAAAAAAATCGTTGGAATCTCTGAAGAGACAACAACGGGTGTTCATAACCTCGAAAAACTTCATGCGCTTGGAAAACTAAAAGTTCCTGCGATTAACATTAATGACTCTGTTACTAAATCTAAGTTCGACAACCTTTACGGTTGCCGTGAATCTTTAGCTGACGGAATCAAGCGTGCAACTGACACAATGGTTGCCGGTAAAATCGTAGTTGTAGCGGGTTACGGAGACGTTGGAAAAGGAAGCGCGTTCTCTATGCGTGGACTAGGCGCTCGCGTACTTATCACAGAAATCGATCCAATCTGTGCACTTCAAGCGGCAATGGAAGGTTTTGAAGTTACAACGATGGAAGAAGCTTGTGAAACTGCGGATATTTTCGTAACTGCAACTGGTTGCTGCGATATCATCACTGAAAAACATTTCAGCCGTATGAAAAACAACGCAATTGTTTGTAACATCGGTCACTTCGATATCGAAATCGACATGGCTTGGTTAAACAAAAATTCAAAACAACGTGAAATCAAACCTCAAGTTGATATCCACACAATGAAAAACGGACGACAAGTTATCGTCTTGGCAAAAGGCCGTTTAGTGAATCTTGGTTGCGGAACGGGTCATCCATCATTCGTGATGAGTAATTCATTTACTAATCAAGTATTAGCGCAAATGGAACTTTACCAAAATCGTGACATGTACGAAGACGTAAAAGTTTACCGTTTACCAAAACACTTGGATGAAAAAGTTGCGGCACTTCACTTGGATAAACTTGGAGTTAAGTTGACGAAGCTTTCTGGAAAGCAATCCAAGTATTTAGGAATGGCGCCTACAGGGCCATTTAAGCCAGACCACTATCGATATTAGATTTTGACGGCGGGTTTCTTCGGAGGGGTGCGGGTTTCCGCCTCCCTCGCTGGGCCCGGCCCTCGTGGCCTTCAGCTCCCGGGGTACCGCATCGTGCGGGTCGCTGAGACCCATCG
>JAZKJI010000029.1:0-1532 GCA_040384405.1 Bdellovibrionota bacterium | reverse complement strand
AGGCCAAACTAAAACTAAACTCGGAAATGCTGAAGTTAAAGGTATCGTTGAATCTTTGATTAACGAAAAACTTTCCGACTGGTTTGATAGAAATCCAGGTGTTTCAAAAACAATTATCTCAAAATGTGTGGAAGCAGCCAGGGCTCGTGAAGCAGCCCGTAAAGCGCGCGATTTAACTCGTCGTAAGACAGCCCTAGATGGGGGATCACTACCGGGAAAAATGGCGGATTGCCAAGAGCGAGATCCTGCACTTTGCGAATTATACCTGGTGGAAGGGGACTCGGCCGGCGGATCTGCAAAGCAAGCCCGAGACCGAAAAACTCAAGCTGTATTACCTTTAAAGGGTAAAATTCTAAACGTTGAAAAAGCCCGATTTGATAAAATGCTTTCTAACGAAGAGATCCGAATGATGATTTCTGCTTTAGGAACAGGAATCGGAAAAGATAACGTGAGTGCCGATAAAATCCGGTATCACAAAGTAATCATCATGACAGATGCCGATGTGGATGGTTCCCATATCCGTACACTTTTATTAACTTTCTTTTACCGACAAATGCCAGAAGTGATAGAGCGCGGGTACGTGTATATTGCACAACCACCTTTATACCGGGCTAAAAAAGGTAAAGAAGAAACTTATTTGAAAGATGAAGCCGCTTTGACGGAATTTTTATTAAACTCTGGATTATCAAATATCAAAGTCGAAAATCGAAAAGAAATTAGCGATGCTGATTTCAAACGTTTTATCCTTCAGAGCCAAAGATTTAATTCATTAATTCGTTTAAGCTCGATGAAATATGACAGTAAAGTTTTATATCAAGTCGTGAAACATGCTGATCGTTTTGAAAAGGCTTTAGATAATAAGGCAGAGCTTGAAAAGTTCGTTAAAGAAATTTTACTTCCGATTAAGGATGATCAAAGTTCAGGAATCTCTCAATTAACTGGGGATATTATTGAACGCGAAGATGGTTTAGCTTTAACAGTTAATACAACTAACCTATCAGACTTAAGAAAAACGGAATTAAACCGGGATACTTTAAAAGCCACCGAAATTATAGAGTTCAGGAAGTTATGGACAGAGATGTCCACATTTCTTCCGCTTCCGGTAACGGCTTCTGTAGGTGGTGATCAGGTTACTTACAATAACTACGAAACTTTTAATGCCGCAATCTTAGAAGCGACAAAAAAAGGTCTCTATATCCAGCGCTATAAGGGATTGGGAGAAATGAACCCAGAACAACTTTGGGACACTACTTTAAATCCAGAAAATCGAAACCTGTTACAGGTCACAATGGATGACGCTGTGGCGGCAGATGAAACATTTAGTATATTAATGGGTGAGCAAGTCGAGCCACGACGGCAGTTTATCAACGACAACGCTCTTTTTGTCCGAACATTGGATGTGTAATTTATGGCTGATGAAAACGTAAAAGGTATTACAAAGATCGATATCAATAAAGAAATGCGCGAGGCCTACCTACAGTACTCTATGTCGGTAATCGTTGGTCGTGCACTTCCTGACGTACGTGATGGTT
>JAZKJI010000028.1:0-7834 GCA_040384405.1 Bdellovibrionota bacterium | reverse complement strand
CCTCCCTTCCATGGAAGGGAGGCCCGAAGGGCAGCTGAAGCCCAAGGATGGGCGGCCCCCAAAACGCAAATCTCGCAACCGACCCCCGCCAAAAAGAAAAAGCCCCTCGTATCCGGAGGGGCTCCACAGAAATACCGATTAAAAAAAGTTCCTCTATTTCAAGATTCCGGAAAGAAAGGCTCCCCAATTGGTAGCTTGTTGAAATTTTAATTCATTATACCGAGCCGCTGACTGCGTATAAGTATTTACATAATACGGAGCCCAGATCGAAAGGCCGTTTGCCTCATGATCGTAAACTTTATTGTAAAGAATTGCTTTACTTAGGTTTTCGTTAACTAGTGCGCCCGTTTGTAATGCAGAAACTGCGGCAACACTGGTTTTCATTTGTGCCAGTAAAGACATTAAGTCTACGTAGTCAGTGTTGTAATAGTTTGCAGAACTGTAGATCGCTTTTTTGAAATTCAATTTTTCTGCAGCAACCATCGGCATTAATTCGGCGGTGAAAGCTTTGATTGAATCATTCAATGGACCCATTTGCGCAAGATCGATAACCGAGAATGTTACTCCGCTGCCAGCTTTATCTTCGTAAGACTCAATGTAGGTGTCGGTTAATGCTTTTGCGATATCAACTGGTGAAGTCATCGCTTTTTCATTCCAACGTGCTAACCAAGTTTCATACGGCCATCCATCGCCTGGCTCAGTTTCTTGAGAACCAACCATGATATCAACTGCTCCCGCGATTTCAGTTCCTACTTCTACCATGTTCATTAAACATGCATCGCTACCGTAGATATCAATCTTTTTACCAGCCAATGCTTGGGCAGCTTCAAGTGACATACGTAATTGAGGCATTGTGATGCTGTTATTTGTATAGTCATCGTAGCTGATGTTTCTTGCAGCTTCAGATTTACGATTTTTCCAACCGTTTCCGTGATTCCATACATCCACAAAATAATGTTCTGCTGGAAAATTCGTCATTCCCCACTCTAAGAATTTTGTTAACTCTTTATAGTCCCCCATGTCCACGCGAGGCATATCTACCAAAATTTTTGACGTCACTTTCATGATGTCGTTATCTTTTGCAACTAAAAGACGTTTTGTTGTTTTTGCTTTATAGCTTGCCCACTGAACAACAACGTTAACATCAGCAGAAGATCCAACTTCTTCCATTTCGTTGATATCTTCAGCACCGTAAGAATCAAGGTTGTTATTCCCATTGATAAAAACCAGTACAGTCCACTTTTTCTTAGCTGGTGTAGAAGTTGTTTGTTGTTGTGCCCCAACTTGCGTCGAGCCTAGCGATAAAAGTCCTGTAACCAAAAGTGCTGTAAAGATGGATCTCATCTACTCCTCCTTGAGTAATTGCGAGACTAGTTTTTTGCTTCCATTAAAAGTGTGTCTGGATGCCCCGAGCCAAACCAAATGAAATCGGTCCACTTTGGAACCACCTGGACTTTTGTCGTGAGGCTAGGAGTTCCCAGCACAAAGTTTGGAAGCGAATTCTAATCTGCGATTTACCTTACAGTGCGAAGGCCGCCCCTTATAATAAAGATAACTAAATAACGGGAGACCATGGATGGTTAAACTTAAGCAGCGTCTACGCTCGTGGAGCTTATTTCTTTTTTTTCTGATTGTTTGCGCCGCCGCCGTTATAAATTATGAAGCTGGTGCAGCGACCCTTCCAAAAGTTGAAAAAAGAAAACCCGCGCAAGCTCAATCACCTCAAGCTTTCACGGCAGACTTCGACAAAGACGTCGAAGAATTTTGGGATAAATCTTGGACAACTAAATTTGGAAATCACGATACTTGGAAAAATGGAAAATACACGGCCGTTTGGAATTTAAATGTTAGAAGGCATCAACTGAGATCTCAAAATCTCTTCATGCCTTATAAGCCAGGAGAATTCCCGGTATTACCTGCTGGCCAAGAATGTGTTGATAACGATATCAAATTCCGCAGTGCCGATGGCCGGTGCAATGATCTAAATTATCCCGCTGCTGGAATGCCGGGAATCCGCTTCGGAAGAAACACAAATCCGAACAAAGTTCCTGCAACTGATGAAGAAATTCTGGATCCCAATCCTCGGCAGATCACAAAAGAATTAATGGTTCGCGAAAACTTTAAGGCCGTTCCATTTTTAAATGTTATGGCAGCAGCCTGGATTCAGTTCATGGTTCACGATTGGTTCGACCACGGTGATAATGATCATTCGAGGTTTTTAAAAGTTCCCTTAACAAGTGACGATCCCTTTGCAATTTCCCTAAAAGCTGCAGGCCAAGATCCTTCTTTTTTATTAGTACCACGAACTCAAAAAGATGACGGGAGATATAATGCCGTCGGTACAGTTCATCAAAATAAAGTAACGGCTTGGTGGGATATGTCCCAAGTTTACGGAAGCGATCTATCAACTCAACATTCACTTCGGACGATGAATAATGGCTTAATGAAAGTTACCGCCGACGGAAAAATTCCGGTTGATACAAAGTCCGGAAAAGAAATCACAGGCTTTAATAAAAATTGGTGGACCGGCTTAAGTGTCATGCACCGCCTTTTTGTTCTCGAGCATAATAAAATTGCCGCTTATTTAAATGCCCGCTATCCCGAAATGAGTGATGATCAACTCTTTCATACGGCAAGATTAATTAATACCGCCGTACAAGCAAAAATTCACACGATCGAGTGGACTCCGGCCGTATTATCGAACGTTGCCCTTGGTATCAGTATGGAAGGAAGCTGGAAGGGTTTTCGCCGTGAACGCGGAATGTTACAAAATCTATTCGAGAAAAGTGTAAAAAATCTGTTTAATCCGAAATTTACTAAAAACGCTTATCACGCGGTACCCTGGGCATTATCGGAAGAATTTGTTTCTGCCTATCGCATGCATCCCTTACTGCCCGATCAGTTATCTTTCCGAAGCTTTCAATCCGGTGAAACTGAAAATGTTCCTTTACCCGACACTCGCGAAAATAAAGCTCATCAATGGACCGATAAATATTCAATGGCCGAAGTACTGTATTCTTTAGGAGCCAATAAACCCGGCCAACTCGTACTGAAAAACTATCCAAAGTTTTTAACAAATTTGGATATAACTGATCCAACCGGAAAAAAACATATTACCGATATCGCAATGTTGGATGTGTTACGCGACCGCGAACGCGGAATCCCCCGCTATAATGAATTCCGCCGTCAAGTGCACTTAGCTCCGGTTCCAGATTTTAGTTACCTTACTCCGGACGTAGAATTAGTTGCGAAATTGCGTTCCATTTATAACAACGACATAAATAAAGTCGACGTGTTAGTGGGCAGCTTGGCGGAAATGCATCGCCCGGAAGGTTTTGGTTTTTCAGAAACACTTTTCCAAATATTTTTATTAATGGCTTCCCGACGTGTAGAGATCGACCGTTTTTTTACAATTGATTTCAGACCAGAAGTTTATACCCCAGCAGGGATCGAGTGGGTTAATCGCCGGAATATGAAAGCAATATTACTTGATCATGCTCCACAATTGATTAATTCTTTAGCTCCTATAAAAAATCCATTTCGTCCTTGGGTTCCAGTCGGAAGAAGAGTTGCCGCAGCGGATTCGCCTGACACTTTTGTTTCGAAAAAAAGATCCAGTCATCGTTTTCCATCCAGCGTGGGTGGCCAATGCCAGTTAACATTGAATCAAGAATATACCGAAGCAGATGATCCCGTTCATTATTTAGATCTTGCCCATCGTATGCAAAGGGTCATGTATTCATTAGCGGCAAAAGCAAAAAACCCTGCTGACTCAGATACATTAACCTACGGTCGCGGTGGTGACGTTAATGATGGAAGCCGTCCGCGAAGGGCATTCCACGCCAAACATCACGGTTGCTTAAAGGCAAACTTCCAAGTTTTAGAGAATCTTGATGCCGGTATTTTTAAACTGCAAAATGGAAAACTTCCCAACTATCAAGCGTGGGTTAGATTTTCCAATGCCAAAGGTGAACTACAACCTGACGGAAAAGCGGATCTTCGCGGATTCGCTATAAAATTGTCAGGCGTTACTGGGCAGTTGCTAGAGCCCCTGCCAGGTCAGCGTGAATCTACCCAAGATTTTTTATTAACTAATGCCCCTGTCCACTTTGCCGCGAACGCTGAAGAAATGGTTCGATTTGCTGAAGCCACTGCCAGTGGAAAAATGAATCAACTAAAATATGCGGCAACAAATTTTAGTAAAGCCATTCAAGCATCGAAAGATTCCCGCCAAGAAGTGGAAAGCGTTGCTGATATTTCTTACTACAGTCGGTTGGCTTTTTTATTCGGTACAAAAGCGGCGAAGTTTTCCGTCACACCTTGTACAGATGTGAAACCCGTTGGCGGATCGAATGTTTCTAAAAGCAATCCGCATTTCTTACGCGAAGATCTGATTAATCGCGGTAAGGAAGGAAGTATTTGTTTTGATTTCAATGTTCAATACCAAGTAAATGCTTGTTCCCAACCCGTCGAAAATGCCACGGTCGAGTGGAAAGCTTCAGAAGCTCCATTCAAACGTGTGGCCCGAATTACTTTTGACCCGCAAGAGTTCGCCGGTCCACAAGGTGAAGCTAGCGAACAAGACGTAATGTGTGAAGAAATGAAGTTTAACCCATGGCATGGACTTAATGAGCACAGACCGTTAGGTGACATGAATCGCGCCAGAAGATCGGTTTACTACGAAACTCAGAAAGCTCGTTCGGGACATTAATTTCTAATCTAAGCCTCCAGCAATGCAGGGCAGCCAATAATTCAAATCGAAACAGGCCAGACTGGACCAAAAAATAGGTCCGGTCTGAATGGCCCATTTAAACTCACAAAATAATGTATTTTTACCGATAGAAATCTATCGAGGTTTATCAATGAAGAACACGCTAAATTCTAAGTTAGCTACCTTACTATGTTTGGCAATTTTTCTTATCAATTCCGGATGCGTAAGCACCTTGGAAAAACAGTCCCGAGTACCAAGCAGTGAACTTGGAAACAAAGTATTTTTGGTTAACGAAGCAGAAATGGCATTGCGTGTTCGCTGGGATTTACTGGATATGGAAAATGAAGAGATCTTCGCAGACTTCCACGTTTGGGATTCTAACGGTGCTGGCGGATATAGTATTGCTAAACTTTGCTCCAAGGCCCAACAAGGGGTTCGAGTTCGTCTAGTGGTCGATGGAATCGCAATGGCACTATGGGGTAATGAGTTTATTGAAGGTGGACTGATTCGCGCTATTAAAGAAACTTGTACTTATCAAGGTCGCGAGATGATGAGTATCAGATTTTGGAATCCGGTCGAGGCAAATGCACTTCCAACGTTGGTGGCAGGAAAAAAATCACACCGTAATCACGATAAAATTTTATACCTTAAAGGCTTACAAACCGTTTACGAAGGTGATCGCAACTGGCAAAACGTAAATTATCGAATGGACCCGAATCAACCCGGCTATTCTTATTTCAGCGTCGATGCCGTAGTCACAGGCCCGGTAGTAAATGAAACTGCGGCATACTTAGAAACTATTTGGGAATTGGCAAAAGAGTTCGAACCAAAGCTCGTAACGGTTGCGGATAAAACTGTTACCCGTCACCGCTCTGGCGGTGGACCACCGGATACAACCGTTAGCCCTTTGCTTCGCAAAGAGTATTATCAAAATACCTATGACCGTAAATTAGCTGACCTACAATCCAAGTTAAAAGATATTGAAAGCGGACAGCTTGAATTTATCTCTGCGGAAAAATATGAGCCAATCGATTGGCGGGCGAAAGCCATCCCCGTAAAATCTGCGCGCTTCTTGCATTTTGATGCGAAAGCAAAACTTGAAGGTGGAGATGACTCGTTTAATAAGGAGTTGGCGGACCTCTTTGCATCAGCGCAACAGAAAATCTTTTTTGCTACTCCATTTCTAATGCTGCCCGAACAGTTTCACTCTGCACTTGAAGACAGAGCCCGAAACGGAGTTGAAATTAGCTTACTAACTTCAGCACCGAATACTCGCATGGGCACAGTACCAAAATTTTACCAATTTCAGAATGCAGATATTAACCGCCTCAGAAAAATCGGAACTAAGATCTACCAAAATACGGGCACCGATGCCGAACATTTAAAATGCATTATGATTGATCGAAAGAAGACATTTTTGGGAACTCATAACATGAATCCCCGTTCCGTCGATGTTGATCTTGAATCAGGATTTCTATTTGAAGATGAAACTTTGACGATGGATTTGGAAGCTTTCGTTTTGGCCAACTCGGAAGATTACAAAAAGAAAAAAACTGTAACTCATTTTCTTTTATCGCCGATCGTAAAACCATTACTACGCTTGAAATTTTTAAAACGGCAATTCTAGTTAGGTAAGCTGCTGATTATAACCAGCAGCTTTTTACCCCGCGCTCGATCGCGGTTTCTTTTGCTTCTTCATATCCTGCATCCAAATGTCTAAAGACACCCAACGCCGGGTCTGCCGTTAACACTCTTCTTAGTCTTGCCTCTGCTGCTGCAGTTCCGTCGGCAACGATGACTTGTCCTGCGTGTTGCGAATAACCCATGCCTACTCCACCACCATGATGAAAACTGACCCACGTCGACCCGCAAGCTACATTAGACATCGCATTTAACAATGGCCAATCCGATACGGCATCAGAGCCATCCTTCATTGATTCAGTCTCGCGATTAGGTGAAGCCACCGATCCGCAATCCAGATGGTCCCGGCCGATAACAATCGGTGCCTTTACTTTTCCTTCGGCCACCAATCGATTAAACATCACGCCCGCTAATTCACGCTCTCCATATTCCAGCCAACAAATTCTTGCTGGTAATCCTTGAAACGGGATTCTTTTCTGAGCCATATCCAACCATTTTAATAAATGTTTTTTGTGGGGAAATAGCTCTCTCATTGCATCGTCAGTTACTTTGATATCATTGGGATCTCCGGATAAAGCCACCCATCTAAAGGGACCACTGCCTTTACAAAATAACGGACGAATATAGGCAGGTACAAAGCCAGGATAATTAAATGCATCTTTAACGCCGGCCTCCTGGGCCCGCGCACGTAAGTTATTTCCATAATCAAAAGTGACGGCTCCCCGGTCCTGCATGGCTAACATACCGCGAACGTGATGAGCCATACTTTCGTATGCTTTTCCAAGGTAAGCTTTTTCATCTCGCTTGCGGAATTCTGCGGCTGTTTCCACCGTGAAACCTTCCGGAATATAACCAACCAAAGGATCGTGTGCTGAAGTTTGATCGGTTAACATGTCAGGAATGAAATTTTTGGCCAGCATCTGATGGATCACGGTCGCCATATTCCCTTGCAAAGCTACCGAGCGCGCGATTTTTTCTGATTTGTATTTTTCAATTCTTTTTATTGCATCATCTAAATCAGTAGCGACCTCATCGATGTATCCGGTCTCTAATCTTTTTTGAATTCGGGTGGGATCAATTTCAACGGCTAACATTGAAGCGCCGGCAAAAACTGCTGCCAATGGTTGTGCTCCGCCCATTCCGCCTAACCCTGCGGTTAAAATAACTCTGCCCTCAAGTTCGCCACCAAAATGTTGGCGGCCAGCTTCCGCAAATGTTTCGTAGGTCCCTTGAATAATACCCTGAGTTCCAATGTAAATCCACGATCCCGCGGTCATTTGGCCATACATCATCAGGCCTTTTCGATCTAATTCATTGAAGTGTTCCCATGTTGCCCACTTGGGAACAAGATTTGAATTCGCAAGCAAAACCCTCGGAGCATCTTCATGAGTTCTAATTATGCCAATTGGTTTTCCCGATTGAATAAGTAAGGTTTCGTTATTTTCTAATTCAGTAAGTGCTATTAAAATTCGATCAAAGCAT
>JAZKJI010000027.1:14532-33490 GCA_040384405.1 Bdellovibrionota bacterium | reverse complement strand
TGCGACAGAAGAACAAGCTGACTTTCACACTGTGTACGCAATTGCCCGTGAAGGTAAAGCAACCTTAGATCCAAAAGTGGACACTGAAAATCTTCAAGTATTATACGATGCAATCGTAAATCTAGTTCCTCCTCCGGTAGTTGTTGAAGATCACCCGTTACAAATCATGGTTTCAAACATTGGTTACAACGAATACGTTGGAAGACTTGCGATTGGCCGTGTTCGTGCGGGCCGAATCAAAATTAATGATGATGTTATTTGCGTAACGGAAAAAGGTTCTAAAAAAGTTAAGGTCAGCGCCTTGTTCATGTACCACGTGAATCAGCAGGTTGCCGTTAATGAAATTGGGGCCGGCGATATCGCGGTTGTTGCGGGACTAGAGGACTTTACAATCGGTGATACAATTACAAGTGCACTTGATCCAAAACCACTTCCACGTATTCGCGTTGAAGAACCAACGGTTGGAATGATTTTTTCTGTTAACAACGGTCCATTCGCGGGCCAAGACGGAAAATCTGTTACTTCCAGAAAAATTTTAGAGCGCTTAGAAAAAGAATTACTTTATAACGTGGCTTTACGGTTAGAAAAAACTGACTCTACCGATGCTTTTAAAGTTATCGGACGAGGCGAGCTTCAACTTGCCGTTTTGATCGAGCAAATGCGCCGTGAAGGTTACGAACTTCTGGTTTCTAAACCTCAAGTTATTATGAAAAACGAAGGCGGCAAAAAACTAGAACCAATGGAACTTGCCGTTGTCGACGTTGAAGACGCTTACGTGGGCGTGGTAACCGAAAAAATGGGTATGCGAAAAGGGATCATGACTAACATGAATCAAAAAGGTTCTGGACGAACTCGTCTTGAGTACCGAATTCCTTCTCGTGGTCTCATCGGTTACAGATCTGAATTCTTAACTGATACTCGTGGAACTGGATTATTAAATACTCAGTTTGATGGTTGGGATGAATACAAAGGTGATATCTCTTCCAGAATTACAGGTGCCATGATCTCTGACCGTAAAGGGATGGCTACTGCATACGCTATTTGGAACTTACAAGAGCGTGGGACAATGTTCGTGGCCCACCAAATGGATGTTTACGAAGGTATGATCGTTGGTGAAAACGCTAAAGAAAACGATATGGAAGTTAATATCACTCGCGAGAAAAAACTTTCTAACGTTCGGGCATCGGGAAGTGACGAAGCAATTCGCCTGGTCCCGGTTAAGCCAATGACTTTGGAAAAGGCGATGGAATGGATTCGTGACAGCGAATTGATCGAAGCTACTCCAAAACACATTCGTCTTCGTACTCGTGAACTTGATCCGCACAAACGGCCAAAGAGTTCTAAAGAGGACTAAAGGATTACTATTTGAAAGAAGTGGTGACTGCCAAAAATCTGCGTAAGTCCTATGACACCTTCGAAGCGGTGCGGGGAATCGATCTACAGATTTATAAAGGCGAGTGCTTCGGTTTACTGGGACCAAATGGGGCCGGTAAATCCACCACGATGAAAATGATGTATGGCTCTTCTTTACCTACTAACGGAGAGCTCTTTATCTTGGACGAAAACGTCCGCACAAGTTCAGAACAAATTAAGCGTCAAGTTGGTGTTGTTCCGCAAGATGACGGCCTTGATGTGGAATTTAGCGTTTTAGAAAATTTATTAATTTACGCAAGCTACTTTGATATTCCTGAACAGGTTGCATACGAGCGCGCGCAAAAATTTTTACAAGATATGAAACTGTGGGAGTACGCCAGTAGATCCGTTGAAACACTAAGTGGCGGAATGAAGCGAAGATTAACCATTGCTCGCGGATTAATGAATGACCCTGAATTATTATTTCTGGATGAACCTACGACAGGCCTTGATCCCCAAGCACGGCAAGCCATCTGGGAATACTTTGGTAATCTTAAAGCTCAGAAAAAAACGATCGTATTAACGACGCATTACATGGAAGAGGCCGAAGCACTTTGCGATCGCTTGGCCATTATTGATCAAGGTCAAATTCTAGCATTGGATACTCCATTAAATTTAATCACTAAAAATGTTGGCCGCGAAGTTATGGATGTTACCTTGCCTGCGGACCGGATTAGTTATTACCAGAACCGTTTACGTGCAGAAAATTTCCAATTTCAAAATTATTTTTCAAGCATACAAGTGTTTATCGAATCACCTGAACAAACTAATAAGTGCCTAGAGATATTTGCTCGCGAACATTTTCATTTGCGCCGGGCAAGTCTTAACGATGTGTTTTTGAAAATTGCGGGACACCAACTACGGGCGGACAGCTAATGAAAACCGGAGTATGGAAGGTTTGGCGCCGTAATTTTTTAGTTTTCCGGAAAACCTGGTTGGTTTCACTTTTTTGGGTGGTGATCGAGCCACTTATGTACTTAGGAGCAATCGGTTACGGACTTGGTTCATTTGTAAACCAGGTCGAAGGGAAACCTTACGTTCTTTTCTTTTTTCCGGCGTTGTTGTGCACGACTTCCATGATGGTTCCGTTCTTCGAGGGCACCTACGCGGTCTATACGAAACTTACTTACCAAAAAATTTATGCAACTTTGCTATTAACTCCACTTCGGGTTCGCGAAATTCTTCATGGCGAATTGCTTTGGAGCGCATCTAAGGGATTTTTTGGAGTCTTGGGGGTTTCATTAATCGCAAGCCTATTTGGATTAGTGGGCGGTTGGACATTTCCCCTGGTTTTCGTGGTTTTATTTTTAAATAGTTTTGTATTTGCGTGTATCGCAATGGTTTTTGTTTCGTATGCAAAAAACTATGACTCTTTTATTTTTTCGACTTCTGGTTTTATTGTTCCCATGTCTTTAATCGCTGGCACTTACTTTCCGCTAGAAAGCTTACCTACGGTGATTCAAAATTTAGCTTACATATTGCCTCTGACCCACACGGTGAGTGCGGTTCGTATGATTTTGGATGAAAATTGGGATTGGATGTTGGGGGTAAATATTATTTATTTACTGCTCGCTGCTCTCTTCTTCAGTCGTTGGGCTATCAGCCGGCTCGAGCGGAAGCTCATTAATTAAATTCTCGGGATCTTCTAATTTTCGGAGTGCTTCTTGTTGGCGCTCGTCTAAATCATCAGGAATAGTTTCTGGATCCCAGTCTTCACCTTCACCTTCAACCAGTGGAGGCGGCGGACTTCCGAAGAAATAATTCATTTCACCAAGTGCCATTTGATAATCACCCTCTGAAATCAATCCTGATCTCCACATATCCGTCACAATTCGTTGGATTCGTTTCTTTGCAAACGGAGTCAGTTCTTTCTTAAAATATGAGCTAGAGTATTTAACGGGGCTTGGTAATACCATCGCAAGAAAAGCAGACTCTACGATACCCAACTCTGAAGGATGTTTTTTAAAATAATAACTGGAAGCTTCTTTAATTCCATAAACGTCTTTACCGAATTCAACCACGTTTAGATAGCGCTCTAAGATTTCTTTTTTTGTTAAGTATTTTTCTAATCGGTATGTGATAAGTGCTTCTACACCTTTGCGCCAAAGGGTTTTTTCCTTACTTAAAAACATATTTTTTGCCAGCTGTTGGGTGATCGTGGATCCGCCACGTTTGTAACCACCCTTTTTCATGTTTAGTTTTGCGTTCTTCTCGATAGCTTCCCAATCAAATCCATCGTGGGTAAAGAATTGACCGTCTTCGGTCAGGACAACCGCTCTTTGCATAAATCTAGAAATCGATTTTAACGGAACATAATCCTTGGATCCCGGGCAAAGATTAACCTCGTACATTTTAGTTACGATGCAACCCCGGATTTCTTTTTCAGTAGGAAGGGAGATATAAAATCCCAATCCGACAAGAATTCCCAAGATCAGAAAAATCGCTACAAGCTTTAGGATAAAATTCATTTCGCTATTTAACGGCTTCATCAAGAAGTCCATTTTCTTTCATCCATTGCACACTTCGTTTAAGAGCGGTGCGTGCAGGTAAGAACGTAAGGCCTAATTCATTTTTAGCTTTTGTATTATCAAACCAGTGAAACAAAGTCGCAGCCCACGCATTTTCCCGGCTGAGGGAAGAGGGAAGTCCTAGTGACCCCATTGCATCTCCTATTTGACCCAGCGAATGGATAACAACATCAGGAATTTTTATTTTTGGCGGTTCTACCCCAGCCTCTTCAGCAATGATGTCGAACACTTGTTTCAGATATAGATTTTCATTAGATAAAATATATCTTTCGCCACTGCGGCCTTTTTTAAGTGCTGCTACCATTCCATCGACGACGTCTTCAACGGCAACAATATTTACTCCGCCTGATGGGTAAACTTTAAATTTTCCGCGGGCTACTTTTAACTGAGTTTTGCGGCTTCCCTTTTTTGCATCACCCGCACCATAAGCAGTGCTTGGATTTACAATGACTGCATCGATCTGGGAATTTTTAACCGCGTTAACAACAAGCTCTTCTGCCTGGCGTTTGGTTTCGAAGTATCCCAAATTTAAGTGCGATAAATTAAATGGCGAATTTTCATTAAGGATTTGCGTTGGTTTAAAGCCTGCACCCACTGCGACGACCGATGATACATGAAGTAGGCGTTTTACTCCGCAAGCTTGTACGGCATCTATTACATTTTTAGTGCCTTCAACATTAACTTTTTCCATGGCCGCGCGGTCAGCTTTTCGGTAGGCGATTAGCCCCGCCAAATGGAAAACGTAGTCTGCGTCTTTGAAAGAATTTTTTAAGGATTCTGGGTTTGTAACATCACCGAGTACCCGTCGGTATTTTACATCGCCTAGTTCAGTCAAATCACTGGTGGCGCGAGCAAGAATACTGATATCAGCGTCTTCTTTTAAAAGACGATGCACAAGCCAGGAACCTAAAAATCCCGAAGCTCCGGTTACAACTATTTTCATTTCTGCGGTGTCTCTTTTTTTACCATACGTGAATAGAAATTAGCTAAACATAGATACTGCTCGGAAGCATCTTTTCTTTTGATGTTTGCCTCTGCCAGGGATTTGATATGGGTTTGATCTGTAGGCATAAAATAATTAGCATTTTTTCCACGTTTTGCTTTTTTGACCATTTGAATTGCAAACTTATTTACCGGTTCCACGTTCTTTTCTATAAAGCGGGCTTCCGTTTCTACCGAGTTTTGGAAAAATGGGACGTGCACGAAAACAAACTGACTTTGTAATTGTCCTGATGTAACTGCGTCCATAATTTTAAAAGATAGTTGATTACAAACATATTCCCCTGCATCAATCGACACTAACAATAATTCTTGGGCAGCGGGTGGTAGGCTGCAGTAAATATCCTGGATTGGTAAATTAAAACCAAATGATTTTGGTTTGGAACTATCAATAGGAACTGCCTTTGATCCGTCGGGTGATGCGGCAACGAAGTCATCATTGTCGTAGCTGTCAGTGCTAATTTGGTTGTGCGCCATTGTTTCAATGCGCATACGATTTACGATTGTCTCGGTCTCGGTACCTTTTTTTAAGAAGCCTCCAACCGTAGTTTTCACAATGTATTTGGATTTACTTTGACCGACGCTGATGATCCAATTTGGTTGAGTCGGTAAAGATTTTATATAGTTTGTCAGAGTGTCAAAGGCACGAGCATAGGAAACTGGAAGGGTGACGTGTTCTACACGAACTTTTCCACGGAATTTTTGATCTAATTCTTGAACCATCGCATTCGCAAAAATCTCGGAATAATTAACTTCTTTAGTGAGCATCGGCCCTTTAATAATATCGAACGGTTCAAACGACGTTATCAGCAAAATAGGTTGGCTCTGGGCAAACCCAGTACAAGAAACCATTAGTGCTAAAAAAAGTGATCTTAGAAACACACTTCACCTCGAAAATTTTTTGGATGAACCATAAATACCAAATGCATATATAGGACCAACTTAGTTCGAATTAAATCTTATCTAGTCCCGAGAAATCCCCGCAAACTGCCGTAAAATCTCCCATTTTTGAGTTCGTGTATCAAAGTTAGACGTTTTAGGTGGGTAAAACCTGCATGGGTTCGAAACCAGCTGGCTCTATCCTTGCCTATAGAAACTTCGGAATCCCTTTTATTTTTTGAGGTATATATGAAGTTGAACAACATGAAATCAATGATTTGGGCAGCAAGTAGCATCCTGACTTTGGGTACTTCGGTGGGATTTGCGCAAACTGAACCAATCATGACTCCAGCGACGCCTCCTCCAGTTTTTTGTACAATCAGAATTAATTCTGATGATGAAATCACGGTTTATAAAAAACATTTAGAGCCCCAAGGCGTAAAATTTGTTGAGTTAACTTCATACGGAACAAAGCTTCGTGAAACTCCGGAACCAATCCCAGACAGTAAAGAAGTAAAACCAGTTTATGCTGATGATTGGTTTGATAATGCATGTAAAAGCAAAATTAAGTGTGATGTTCTTTTAATATCCGGCCACTATGGTGCGGGCTTTTCCGGATCAGAAACTACGGGTCTTTCTTTATCGATCAATAAAATGGAGCGCCATGCGTGTGACCGCACATGTGAAGGAATTTTAAATGCTCCGACGAAAGTTCAATTGATGGGATGTAATACTCTTGCTGGTAAAGCATTACGTCGAACGCGTGAAGAGCAGTTTGCTGCTTACCTTGAGCACGGCTATACGTCTCAGCAAGCTAGCACGATGATCGCTATGCTTTACAGCGATGTTGGAAGAACCAATCGCGAGCGCATGGAGTTTATTTTTAATGGTGTGCCAAATGTTTATGGGTACATCACTACTGGTCCACTTGGTTTTCAAGTAGCTCCGTCGTTAGATTTATATTTAAAACCAAATACAGATTACGCAGCTGATTTAGCTGCGGCCCGCGCAAACCCTGAATATAAAGATCCACATTTATCCATTGTTCCAAGTTGGATGGGTTTAAGAATGACCAAGGGTTTAACTTCAGAAGCTCCGCAGTGGCCAGGTTTCATGAAAACGTGCCAGCTTTACACGGCAAAAACTAAAATGAGTCAGAAGATTGATGCTGCCGGTGAATTACTGGCGTCGCCTGAAAGAAAAAAATATTTACCTGCGATCGCCCAATTTATTTTAGAAATGAATTCTGATCCGGGACTTGCGGACCGTGAAGCAGGACGAATCAAAAAGATTTCTAAAATTCCTGGAGTAAAAGAAGAAGTTTTAGAGATTTTGCCAGCAATGAGAGACGTGTCCCCTTACTTATACATGCAATTCTTAAACGTAATTCGTTTCTTTAAATGGATGGATGACGGCCAAATCCGTACCGAGCGCGTTGCATTTATCCAATACAAAGGTGCCGAAGCAATGAGCCAAACGGTTCGCGAAGATATTTGCTCGACCGGAAGTTTTTCGGATATCAAAGTTAACGAATTACCAGTGACATGGTTTACGAATGCTGATGGGCTTAAAGCATTAGCGTGCTTGAAATCTTCAGATCTTAAGGTTTACCGGATAATGGCAAATAATCTGACTTCAGGTGACCCGGCACTGGTAACTGTAACGGCAGAGACATTAAAATCATTAAAAGGTAGAATCCGTTTTGATTCAGCGACAAGAAAAGTGATTAAAGACACGGGTCACAGAGAAATTTTATAACTCCAAAATCAACGCGAAGATTTTCTTCGCGTTAGATCAACACTTGGAAAAATTCTTTGCGTAATTCGCACATAAATTAAACCGATAATAATTCCCAGCAAAATTCCGGCACAAACATCGGCTGGAAAGTGCACTCCTACGTAAACTCGGCTGTAGGCCACAACGAGGGCTGCCAACCAAAATAGTCCACCGGCACCGGGAACTAAGGTAGATACAAAGAACGCTACACAGGCCATATTAGCCGCATGATTCGAGATAAAACTATATCCACCATAGGGTGACCGAACGATCGCGTGAACTGCGGGGATATCACCCGGTCGCATTCGTTTAAATGGTTTTTTTAAAGCATAGTTTCCCACTAAGTCAGTTGTTCCAACTGCCAAAGCACAAAGTAAAAATATCGCGATACCTTTTGTTCGAAATTTTATGACGAAAAATACTAACAGCATTGGATAAAAAATCATCGGAAACCAAATGGTTTTATGAAGATCAGTAATCCACGGAAAAAAAGCGTCAGCCCAGGGCGCAGTCCACACTTTGTTAATCAGATCAAAAAGATAGAGATCTAAGCCAACCATTCATCAGATGTTAAGCCCAAAGACGGGGACTGTCACGATAGTGCGCTTGGCTTAAGTCTAATTAGATGGGAATTACTCATCCGCGCGTCAGCACTATGGCAAAATTAACCTATGGATAAAGCAACAGTACTGGGACTTCTGATAGGTTTTGGTGGGATATTATTTGGCAATTACATCGAAGGCGCCCACATGGGTTCGCTCGTTCAAACGACGGCACTTATTATAGTGCTTGCAGGAACAACGGGGGCAGTTTTAGTTTCACACTCGTTAAGAGATGTAAGTAAAGCAATGCAAATGGCCCGCGAAGCTTTCAAAGATAATTCCCACGATGAATATAATCGCGCGCTTGAACAAATTGTTGATCTAGCAAAGGTAGCAAAAAAAGAAGGCGTATTAATTTTAGAAACTCATTTAAATAAAGTTCATAACGAATTTCTAAGAAGGGTATTAAGAACCGTCATTGACGGAATTCAACCCCAAATGATTCGTGAAATTTTCGAAGCAGAACTAGAGATCGAGGAAGAAAAATTAATGGTCAGCGCCAAAGTATGGTCTGACGCCGGCGGATTTAGTCCAACGATAGGAATTATCGGTGCAGTATTAGGATTAATCCACGTCATGAGCAATTTAACGGATACAAGTAAATTAGGATCGGGAATCGCAGTAGCCTTCGTAGCAACCGTGTACGGGGTGGGTTCAGCGAATTTATTATTTCTACCGCTAGGAAATAAAATTAAAAGACGCGTTCAAGAGCACATCCAAAAAAAGATGGCTATTTTGGACAGCGCACTTTTAGTCGGTGCCGATTTAAATACATTAGTAGTTGATCAAAAAGTGAAATCCCACAGACTAGAAATCTCGCAAGTAGAGATTTTGTAAAATGCGAAAACGAAGAAGGCACGAAGAACAAGAAAACCATGATCGTTGGCTAGTATCCTATGCCGATTTCATTACGTTGTTATTCGCATTCTTCGTCGTTATGTATGCAACGTCCACAAAAAATGAAGACAAAGAAAAAAAGTTTGAAGAATCGGTCAAGGCAAGTTTAAAAATCGCGATAGTCGGAATGGGTGCAGGCCAAGCACAACCGGCGGGAAATTCAGTACTGGAAAAATGGGTACCAGAATTAGCTCGAGGAAAAAACGAAGAAGAAGATGAAACCTTCCCAGAAAAAGGCAGCCCAGCAGAAATTGCCGATTACATAAAAAGACAATTAAACAAAAAAGCACCGGCCGAAAAATTAGATAAAGACTTGGGTCCATTACGAAGTGATTCCCAAGGCGTCAGAGTAACTTTAGCAGCAGCCAGTTTTTTTCCCAGCGGATCTTATAAACTAAAAAGATCTTCGTTAGAAACATTAAATCAGCTGGGCGATTTGATCAGAAAAACAAACAGAAAAATTATTATCGAAGGCCATACGGACAATACTCCGTTAGGAAAAAATGCAGGCAGTGGACAAGCCGCATTTGCAGATTCAAATACAGATGAAGTGATAGGGCCTGAATCATTAAACACAGTTCCAGTGTCATCGAACTGGGAGCTCGCAAGTTTGCGTGCGACGAGCGTAGTAAGATATTTAATTCAGATGCACGGGATTGATCCAAAAAGATTGTCAGCCGTAGCCTACGCAGATCAGAGACCGGTGGCACCGAATGCTACGGTTGAGGGTCGGGCTAAGAATCGACGGATTGAAATTTTGATTGTTAGTGAGTAGTATTCCCAATACAAACGTCTTGTCCCTATTCTTAATATATCTAAGATCGAATTTAACCGCCGCACTTTGGACTAGGCTTTTTTGCGTCGAGTGCACTAGCCTCAAGTAATCACTCATGTTTTTCCGATATAAAGGTGTGGAAAAGTTTAGTTTTTTTCAATTCGAGTCACCGACGAATCTGACGTTGGTATATCAAAAGCTATCAAAGCTTTGGATAAAATTTGGAATTGGATATTCAAAAAGTTTTAGATCTTGGAGCTTGAATGATCAGCTCTAAGGAAAAACGAAAAGAAATTAGAAACTCTCAAAGTTTGAAATTTAATCCGGTAAATGCGGATTTATATATTCCTAACGAAAAAATATCTCTAGACGTTATTAATTATCACTATCGAGGTGCGTGCTTCAAGGTTGCATGCGGTGACTATCGGATTTTGCATAAGGAAGCTTACTTCCGTTTTAAGATAGGAAATAAAGAAATCGCCGAAAAAATCCTGTTTCGTATCACTTGGGAAACTATTGAAAAAAATGGTTTGTTCGGCGTGGAGTTTAGAGCCGAATCTACCTATGTATTATCTAGAGCTGAACGATTCATGTCCCATTCGGTAAATGCGCCAATAATCTCTTCCCAAGATCCACTCGATCCTAATCGTATACTTTATTTTAAAGCGATAAATGTATCGACTACGGGAATGCTTTTATCTACCTCATTAACTAATAAGCATTTGTTTCCAGGAATGGAACTTCGTACCGCGGTTCTGGAAATTCCTGGAATGGGAAAAGCGGACGTTGAGTTATTTATCGAAAATTCCCGACCCGTTGATGAAGAGAAAACCGTTCTTTATGGTGTTTCTGTAAAAGGCGCGAGTCATAATTATATTTCACTAATATCTAAATATCTTTCTAATTTAGGAGCGACCGAAAACGCGGATGAAAGATTAGATAAACTTTCTGAAGCGAATTTGATTCAAAAGAATTTAAGTAAGCACTTAACGATAAGAGAGATTAAAATTAAAAGTGAATATGATGAGGTTTTAAAACTCCGATACATTGGTTACAAAGGTGCCGGGAAAGTAAAAGAAGAATATACCTGGCAAGATATGGGTGAGGGGCTCGAAAAGGAAGGCGTATTGATTGGCGCATACTTAGGTGCCCAGTTAGTTGCATCAGCTGAGTTCAGATTTCATCGTACACATGGCCTTACTTTATCTAAACGCGTGGACATTACATCTTTGCAATGTATTCGGTCTGACAATTTATCAGAAATTAACAAACTAGTAGTACATCCAAAGGCACAAAATACAGATATCGTTTTAGGTATCTTTCAAAAAATACACGCATTGGCAATGTTAAATGGCCGACCAGACGGAATTATCGCTGCCGAAGACAGTTTAGTTTCATTATATGAGCGACTCGGATTTAAGAAAATGAGTTACTCTTACCCCCATCCCTCGAAAGCAAACATAAATTTAAACTTAATGATCATTTATTCGGAGGCATATGCAACATCTGCAGGTATGAACCCCTATGCTTGGTCACTTGCATTCGAAGAAACACGGCGCTTCTTTTTCGAAATTGGAATTCAAAGAGAAAATAATTTGAATTTTCAACAAAAGGTTACAAAAGCAGCCACTAAAGTTTTTCTGAAACTAAAAGGCAAGAAAAAAGCCTCGGCTAAAAAGCATGTTAGCGATAAAACGAAGGACAAGTTTACTCGCAGTATAGTTGACCCTAAATGGACGCGCCAACATTTGAATGCAACAATTATTTTACCGTATATACTTGAAGCGCAAGATATGGTCGGAAAGGCATGGGTTGCCAAGGCACTTCTTGAATTCGGATTTGAGGTTCAGTACTTCCGGAGTGTGAGCAACTGGGTAAGTATAGAGTTTTTTGACGAGTTTTTGTCTAAATTTTCAGAAGCGGGCGATGCGAATTTACTGAATAAAAAGGCCGGCTATAGATCAACTTCGAAGGAAATTCTTGGTGCTAACTATTTCGTGATCAAACATTTTATCAGCCCAGGTTTAATGTTTAAGTCATTAGAAAAGTACATGCCGAAATTCAATAAGACTCGAATTTACAAGGTTATTCAATCTGACGCTAGATCGTGTCGAATTAGAATTACTACGCCAGATATCGCATTACTGCCTAAGAGCAAATCAGCTAAAGAAAACTGGACTGCTCTAATTGATTCGTATGTCTTAACTGCAACAGGAAAATCTGCAAATATTGAAATTGTGAAGTCATCTTTTGATGGCGATCTGTATTGCGAATACAACGTAAGTTGGAGTAACCCATTTTTTAAGACGAAAAATATAGCGACCTACGCCACTATGGTTACATTGTTCGGGTATTCCGCATTGCTTATTTCTAGATTATTTACCGCATTGCAGTTTATAGCTTTAATAGGATCCCTAAGTCTAATTTTATGTTTTGGTTTTATGCTTTGGAAAATATTTTTCCTTCGTGGGCGTTACCAGGAAATCATTGAGTCATTTTCCAGTTTTGAAAAAGAAGCTGAGGAGAGATATAGAGAGTTACAATCTTCGAAATCAATTCTTGAAAGCAGCTATCAAGAAGGTAAATTACTCGAAAATATTAATCGTGAAATCCAAAAGAGCGATAATATTCGAAATATACTTCAAACAGCTTCGATTTCTATTTGCGAGAAGTTTGGTTTTAGTAGGTCATTTATAATGATTGCTGACGATTCTCAGAAGATCATGCGTACCTCTGAGGTATATGGAAATCCAGAAGATACCCAAGACATTTGGCAATTTAAAATCGATATTTCAAAACAGCGTGAAAATCCTTTCGTACTTTCTTCCGTTTTTCACACCGGTCAATCAATCTTAATTACAGATATCGAAGAACATAAATACCATCTTAATGAAACATCACGCCGACTTATAGACCGACTAGGCACAAAGGGCTTTGTGGCGGTACCAATTCCATCCGACCAGAAAAATTGGGGAGTATTAGTCGCGGATAAGGGCGTAAATGATGGAATAATCTCACGCCGAGACCTCGTGGCCCTACAAAGGGTAGCACAATCTATGGGTTTAGCATTAGACAAGAAGGCAAAAATTGATTCCGAAACAAATATCAGAAAGATATTCCAAAAATTTGTTCCGTCTGCAATCGTCGAAAATACTCTTGGTCAGAAAGATGTTCATTTAGGGGGCGAAACCAAAGAAGCGATATGTTTATTTATGGATATACGTAATTTTACTAAGCTTTCGACAGAAATTCCACCGCAGATTCTAATTGAAATTTTGAACAATATTTTTCAAATACTGCACAAATCGGTTTCTCCGTCTGGTGGAGTAATAGATAAGTTTCTTGGTGATGGTGCGCTTGTAACATGGGGTGCAATACCGGGCTCAACTCTTAACGCAGATGCAGCGATCAGTGCAGCCATTACTTTTTGCAAAAATATAAGTGAATTTTGTGAATCTCTAAAAAGCAAAGGGCTTAATTCAATTGAAGTGGGAATAGGAATTCATAAAGGACCAGTGATAGCAGGTAACATTGGTGCCAATGAGCGAATGGAATTTACGGTTATAGGATCGACTGTAAATTTAGCCTCTCGCCTTGAACAACTCACGAAAGTCTTAAACGCACATATTGTTGTTTCTGAAAACGTGAAGCCTTTTGAAACACTCTCTGAAAAATGGGTAGTACATAATAAAATCAGAGTGCGAGGATTAGACGTTCCGGTTAATGTCGCAGCTTTAAATCTAAATTCTAGTGAAACCCAACAGGCGGAATCAGCATGAACGAAATAAATGAAATTCGCTTTCTTTCCATGCAATACCATTTAACGAAGGGTGTACAAAAACACTTCATGACCATTGCTGCCCAGTCTTCGATAGCTAAGAAAAGAGGACTTAGAAAGTGGTTGCTCCAATTCGCGCAGGAAGAAGAATTTCACTTTGAAATCGCCAAGAGCGATTTAAAAGATTTGGGAACAGAACCATTGCAGTTTCCATTTGATACAAAATTGTGGTGGCTATATTTTGATTCGGTAATTGAAGAACGACCATTCGTGAGACTTGGTGCTACTTGCATATTGGAAAATATCAGTGAAGGCTCCGACGATATTTTAGATGATATTATAAAGAAAAGTACTTTCCTGACGCCCAAGAATTTAAAGTTCCTAATTATACATCGGCACGGACCAAATCTAGCGCATGGCGATCAAATTATTGAAGCCCTCAATAATGCGGACTTAACTTCTACGGAGAAAAGTGACCTTCTTGAAGGGGCGGAACTTGCAACCGTTATGTATATGCGAGCTGTTTATTGGATAATAACGGGTAATCTTTTAAAATAAAAACTTTGTTAATCGCGAACTAATTCTGGAATCAGAGTTTAGTCTCTGTTCGGATCCTCGTTGATTGACTCAATCATCTCTTTGATATCGATGTTCAGCTGTCCAGAATTTACCATGAATTTTCTGTAAACCTTCGGCCATGTATTCACTAATGATTGCCAATATTTCTGATCCTTTAGCGTATCATTAATTTCTCTGATTATTTCAAATGATACATCGTCAATTTCAGACATCGAAATCCCTGGCCTCCTAATAGGCCCGACAACATCTTTTTTCTGACTGATCGGCGGAGCTTTGATCACGACATTCTTTTTTTCCGTTAATTTATCGAAATCCAGTGAATACCCACCACCGTTAAAATAATTTTTTAATTTCATTAACTCTGATTCACTGTAAGTGCTCGTCACAATTGTTATAGGGTCTGATTGAATTGCCGGATCCTGTAGAAATTTGTCGTAATGATTTTCCAACGGCTCATAAAAAGAGACAAAAAAACGTAAATTAGACTTCTGAATATAACCGATTATTTCCCTGGCGACTTCGTGATCATAGTACCCAGAATTTACTTTTCTATCTGATACCATTGCCCGAATGGCCGGAAGTACAGTTTCATCAATATTAACGCTATAATTGAGTTTTGATAAATTAAAAGTATCTTTTATTAACTTTCTAAAAGAAGGCACGTCATTACCGCTTACAATTTTGTCAGCGATTTTTTTATAGGCATTTTTATCAAATGCTTCTAAGCGGAGCGTAGTTACGTCTGAAGACATCAGGTATGGAAATTGGAATTCCATTGCGCCTCTAAGCGAACTCTGGATTAAATCCTTATACCCCAATAAGGCATACGTTAAAAATTCTTTCTCGGAAATTAATCCACCGTTGCTTACGTCCGAAACCAGAAAATCATTTTTAGATAGGTAGCATTGGCTAAAGTCCGAAAAATTTCGATCTACATTGTATATTTTTGAAATTCCGGAAATGGAAAATTTGTAATTAAGCCCTTTAATTTGATATTGAACTGTTGACGGTAGGGAAGCCGATACACTATTTAAAAGGCAAAATTGGTTAACGTCTCTCTTTTTATTCAGTATTAGTAGAAATTCAGCTGACCGGATTGAGTTTAACTCCTCTTCGGTCAAAATGATTTTAGCCGTTGCTCCCACCGCGATTAATTTACTAACTATTAACCCATAAATATAAGATTTCTCTGACCAGCTCGATTTCCAATTGGTCTCAAGCACAGAAAGATATTCTGACTTATCGTACTTCACTGAATTTAGATTCATCTGCATAAGAAATTTTTGCAGGTCTATAGGGTTAGCAGATTTAAGATCAATCCCCTTAACCAAATCCATCACTTCCCCAAGTGACAAATTCCCGGTAGGCAAAGTTCGAAAGTAAAAATCAATCTCTGCCACACTCTTAGTAAAAACCTTTTTCCAAAACTCTTTACCCACTTCTGAAACATTCTGCCCAAGGAAACGAATCACATTCTCTCTCGAAGACTGATACCGAGCATTCGGAGCCGTAATCTTATCCATACTCTCAACGCTAATATTCAATGAACCATTAATCTTCTTAGCTAGTTCGAAAACCATACTTATATCTTCAACTGAAAATGCAGAGCCCATTGGTTTTGATTGAACGTAGAAATAATCAATTGCGTAGTCTAATAATCCATCGCGAATAGCTGCATTTTCCATTGGACGGGCGACTTCTATCTTCTTTAATACCCAGATGAATTCATCCCAGTTTTTTGCTGATCTTTCAGAAATGACGGATACTAGTCGTGCTACAAGAAAGTCGCTGAACGAAGACAAAGAACATTCAATAGACTGCTTTGCCAACAACTTGATAGTCTCGTCAATTACTGCCGTGTCTAATTTGTTCGAAAGGCGAATAGAGGGCGATGCTGCTGCCACTAAACCTTGACGGCTATTTCTGATGTTCTTTACGTACTCTATATTTCCTGTAATTAAAGTGGTTTCTACCACCGCTGATAATTTTAAATTATTCCAATTTGCTGATCTGTTCGCATCTTCGATTAATTCTAACATCAAGGCTTTGTCGTCTGAACTAATCGAACCAACTTTTCCGACCTTCGCGACTATTGCTTGAATTAACTTTATGTCATAGCCAATCGCGGCCATTCGGTATTTTCCTACCGTCATCCAAGCTTCACGAAAATCTGTTCGTTGTAGCTTGCTTTCAAAATCAACTTTTTGTTTTTCGACCGTTGCATTCAGCAATGACAAAATCTTTGGATTTAAATGAGTTTCCTTTTCGTGATCCATAGCCATTATAACGATAGTGCGCCCGTTCTCGATCGACCCATCACTGGCGTACGATAAGGGTAAAGCACCTTTTTCAAGTAGCAATTCTACGAACAACGCTTGGTTACTTCTTACCGACATCTCTAAAGGGGTTTCGTTACTGGCATTGATGGTATTCACGTCCTCGGCAGTTAAATCTTTTAATACTTCTCGGAATAAAACCGAATTAGAACTGGCGATTGCATCAAACAATTGCTGGATCTTTGCAATCTTAACTTCCGGATTAACCACCGCTGCTGTTGCAGGCTTTTCATCTTCTACCTTTGAAAAACTGCACGCGCTGATGCCCGCAGCTATTGCCGTTAACATCAACATTTTCGAAGTTAATTTTAAGAAAGTAATCCCGTTTCGGCCCATTGCTGCTCCAAAGAGAAGTAAATTTAATATTTAATTTCGAATATTACTTAACGGATAACGACGTTAAATCGTTAAACAAACCTTCATGCTCTTTTTCTGGAGCAAGCTTTTGCATTTCTTCAACTTCTGCTTTTTGGAACTTAACCTTAGTTTTAATTGCGTTAACTAATACTAGGTCAATCAAAGCAGTTCGCTTTTTTGCCTCTAAGCTTGTGGATTTAGAAAGTTCTTTTACGTATTTTTGAGTAATGTACTTCGTTAACTGGACAACCGGTCTTTCCAAACCAGCAGTAAACGCATTTACCTGTTCTGCAGTTACTTCTTCTTTTAACATCAATTCCATCATTGAAACTACGCCCAGTCTTTCTGGGGCAATTATTTTTGCCATCAAACCAACAGCCTTTAAATTGTCTTTTTCTGCCATAATTTGCGGAATGATTTCTTTATCCAATTTTACCTGTTTAGCGTTGATCAATAGATTTAGTAAAGGATCTACGATTTCAGGCATACGAGTCGTATTGCTGACTTCAACAAACGCCTTTGCCGACAAGCTCATATCTCCACTCGTAATTGATTCTGCTAGTTGTAAATACTGAGCCATAGCCTTTTTAACTTCTTTTGCATCGCTAATAAACTCTGCACGTGGATAGTCCGAGAAAAATAGAACTAAAGTGCGATCCAAAATATTTTTCTTTACTAAATCGCTCTCGGTTTGGAAACCTACTGGAAGCTTTACCATTAACCATTGAAACTCAAACACATTCAAAATTCTCGGCGCTGCCATCAACTGATCGATACGGGCCAAAGCTGGTTTTAAACCAAGACCAGCTTCTTCAGTCTTACGATCCGCAGCTTCGTACTGGCTAACTGCCATAAGCTCGGTGATCTCTTTAATTTGATTAGCTTCTGCTGCTGCGGCTGCCGCAGCAACTTGATCCGGAGACTCGGTAGCGGGACCGACAGGAGTTTCTGAACCAGTCTCAGCACCTAGTGTGATATCGCCTTCAACTTTTGCAACCGGATCTACGCCGTGTATCTGGTCAATGCTTTGAAAGTTTTCACAACCGGTCATTAAAAGACCGGCAAGTAGGGTAGCTGACATCAAAAGGTTGGACTTGGTTTTCATATAAACTCCTAAAATGTTTTTCAAACACCAGGTATTTAGCAATCTTGGATCCAAATCTGGATTATTTAAAATATTGGTTCAAACGGAATGGATTGCTTAGGACGACTTAAATACAGGTTAGTACTTAAGAACTCTTAGTTATCAGGTTGTCCAAACAATAATCAGTTCAGACTTTTTTTCAAAACCGAATAATCAAGCTTTGAAACGAAAAAAGGAGCCTTGCGAGCTCCTTTTCATCGAAATAAATTTTTATTTTAAAACTATTCGCGAACGATTTTTACGCTCTTGATAGTTACTGCTTTTAACGGACGATCACTTGGATCCCGTGGAAGTTTAGAGATCGCTTCTACCACGCTGAAGTTTTCCACTACTTTTCCGAAAATAGCGTGTTTGCCATCTAACCAAGGAGTCTTTGCAACAGTTACGAAAAATTGGCTGCCGTTTGTATTTGGTCCAGCGTTAGCCATTGAAAGATAACCAACGTCGTCGTGTTTTAAACCTTCGCCGAATTCATCAGCGAATTTATATCCCGGATCGCCAGTTCCTGTACCAAGTGGGTCTCCACCTTGGATCATGAAGTTTGGAATAATACGGTGAAAAACGATTCCATCATAAAATGGACGTTTAACTTTTTTTCCAGTTTTAGGATCAGTCCATTCCTTGGTACCTTCTGCAAGGCCTACGAAATTTTCTACGGTTTTTGGAGCTTTATCATTGTATAATTTAACTTTGAAATTGCCTTCGGATGTTTCGAAATTTGCGAACATGTTTTTCCCTTTAGTTGAGTCTTCTTTCTTAGCGTCTGCTTTTTTGTCTTCTGCCTTTTGCCCTTATTTACCAACCCGCCGATTTGTTCGGGCTGCCGGCGACGTCGCAGACCGAACGGCCGGTGCCGTCCTCGATCTTCACCTTGGCGATTTCGGCGATGCGGCGC
>JAZKJI010000027.1:842-14522 GCA_040384405.1 Bdellovibrionota bacterium | reverse complement strand
CTTTTTTGTCTTTGGCTTTAGCTGATTCTTTTGCTTCAGAGTGGAAGCTGAAAAGTGCTAATCCGGCGGCCAACATATAAATCCAAACTACTTTTTTCACCTGAATCGATCGAGTCATTCATTGTCCCTTTGGCTACAGTTGATTTTCTTGAACTACACCTAACTTGGCTTCCCATAGGGGTCAACCATAGGGAGTTCATTCCCTAGCGTGTGCAGCATCACCTTCATGATTTCATTAAGGATTTTAGCAATATCTGTCTCAAAATGACACGCTTTTTGACCAAAAAGTTTAAACTTTTAGCACTAAACAAAATGGAGTGACCGCCCAATTTGGTCCACTGTCGTTTACATAGACAAATGCTTTTTCACATTTATTGGGCAGCTTGCCCCTGAATGCTAGCGAGCCCAACTTTCCCCAGGGAAATTGCCACCGAAAATGGCACAGAAGTGGAATATAAAAGAGTAGGAGACTACATATGCGAAGCTTTCTCTTTTCTTTTATCATCGGAATGTCCTCGGCCCACGCGCAAACTTCCACTGAAGTTTTTGGACAGGATTTTAATGGAATCACTTCATCGAGTGTTACTTATTCGATTGAACCCGGGTTTCGCGCAAAATATATCGAGATCATCGCGCTGAGTTCGCAATTTGATGTAACCGATGTCGAAATGACAAATCAGTTCCAAGATAAATTGGATATTAATAATTTAATTTCATTAACTGGAAATCGAAAAACGTTTGCTAGCGGAAAAATTGATAAAACCGGAAATCCAAGTATCCCAGGAAAAGTTCGGTTATACATCGGTGACAATACAACCGTTGAACGCCTAAAAATTTATTTAGATAAAACTGCGGCTGCCGAAGGTGCAGTAAGAGTTTCATTATTATCTGATGACGGAAATACTCCGGTAAATCCAACTATACCAACACCGCCGATTGTTACTCCGACTCCTAACCCGAATCCAACGGGACCAATTATTCTTCCAAATCCGCCAACTCCGACACCACAACCAATGCCATTGCCGATGCCGCGTCCGCCAGTGCCACAGCCACCGGTTCCGCAACCTCCGGTTCCACAACCTCCAATGCCGCGTCCACCGACAGCACAATGTTCACCGACTCGGGACAACGGATTACTAAATCAGTTGGAAGGTGCAATTCAAACTTTAGAGAAAGCTCAAAATATTTATAACAATTCTCAGAGTGGATCTTCTCAAGAGCGCCAATCGTTACAGCAGATGTCGCAACTGCGGTCACAAATTGATGTGATGACAATTGATCCAAGCTTAAGAAACTTTGATTACCGTACACTTGAGCAAGGGATGTTAATTAACCAACGCCGTTATGAAAACTCGTACTCTGGAACGGTTTACGAAGGCGTAACATTATCCGTAGCTCGCAGACTTGGTGACCATATGTTGGGATCATTTGTTCGCGAAATTTCCTGCGGTCGTCCTTCGACAAAACAAGTTATCGATTTAGCTATGACTTATGAACGCAAATACCAAAACTCTGCATCAGGTTCTACTTTAGATACTAATTATTTTAAAGTGACCCAAATGCTTTGGAATAAAGTCGTGGAAGTGAATTCCATGGAACTTGCGATGACTAATGATTTCCGTGATGCTGAACAACGTGGATTTGCCGCTGATCAAGCTTACCAAAGAACTTCCTCGGGCAGTTTGGCGGAAAGAGCTTACTTACAATTAGGACAAACTTCATTTAAGCGCTCTGAAGACCTATTGTATCTTCAATCACGTAACTTTAGTCCACGTGACCGTGAAGTTTTAGCTCGGGAATATGACAGAATGTATGAGCGTTCTCAATCAGGCAGCATGGTTGAACGTCATGCTTATAATATGAAATCAATTTTAACCCGAAGATAATCTTCGGGTTTCCCCTAATTCAAATTTTGTGACCAACGGGGCTTATAGTAATTATTGCGGTCTTGTGTAATACGTCGTTCTTCTGTTCCATCGGCAGTGGCGATGTAAACTTGGTTTTTACCAGTACGATCACTTGTAAACATAATGAATCTTCCATCCGGTGAAAAACTTGGATCTTCATTATTAGCAGGTCTTCCATTCGGGCGATTGGCAGAAGTGATTTTAATCATATTTCCGCCGTTTGAATCCATGACGTAGATATCAAAGTTATTTCCGACTTGCCCTGCAAAGGCGATCTTTGAACCGTCAGGTGAAAATGATGGTGAAGAATTAAACTGTCCTACCATCGTTAAACGTTTTGCACTGCTGCCATCTGAATTCATCACGTAAACCATCGGCTTTCCGGCACGATCAGATGAAAATGCGATTTTTGATCCGTCTAAACTAATATTAGGTTCAACGTTCATCGCACCAAATGGACCTTTGGTAACTTGGCTTACAACGGATCCATCCAAATTTAATTTGAAAATATCCGGGGTTCCCCCTTGGGAAACAGTTAAATAAACGTGTCGATTATCAGGATGAAAACTTGCGCCTGAGTTCATTCCTGACTTTGTTGAAAGTGCGCGTCGACTTTGAGTTTCAACATCATACAAATAAAGATCAGCATTTCGTTGTTTACTTCGGGATTTTTGCACAAATGCCGTATAGGCAACTTTTTTTCCGTCAAAAGACCAAGCAGGGGAAAGTGAAATGGACCTGTGCTCTGAAATTCGTTTCGGATTAGCACCATCCCAATCCATCATGAAAATTTCTTTAGCAGGGGCAACGTTTCTATCGCTGGAAACAACCATCTTTGATAAAAATGGACCTTCTTTTCCGGTGAGTTCTTTTAACATGTCATTCGCAAAAGCATGAGCGACTTTTCGGATGATGTTAGCAGAGCCATTATATTTTTTCCCGAACAACAATTTATTTTGAGGAACGTGATAGACATAAATTTCTAAACTTACATCGTTACCAGCTACTGAATAACCGCCGCGAATCAAGAACTCTGCTTTGATCGCATTCCAAGATTCAAATCTGAATCCTTTAGGATCCGTTGGAAAAGGTTTAATGCCGGGACTTCCGGTTTCCACAAATCCTTTTGGTGACATTATTTGAAAGTAACTGGAAACATCCAAGTCATTTGTAATTGTATTATAAAGTTCAGAACCTACAGCTTGAAAACTTCCGGTAGGACTTCCGAAATATTGAAGTGGAGCAATGGCAAGCATACTTTTTTTTGTTTTAGCATCACCAAGCTTAATATAAATTTGATTACCTTGAGCAAAAACGGTTGAGCAAAAAAGAAATACGGTCAAAAACAATTTCATAAACTCTCCTTATTCAGGGAACCCGATAAGTATACCATCATACCTGACCATGTCGGCTAATTTTTCAGGTGGTGGAGGAAATGGTGCAGCTTCTTCAATCGTTGCCATTGCATTTTCATCAAAGGATTTATTTCCACTGCCGCGAACAAGGTCTTTCGAGACAATATTCCCTTTAGCATCAATCTTTACATTGATTTGCGCCGAGTAAGGTTTGTTACGTAACCATTCTGGAATCGCCCAATGCTGCTTAATATGGCGATTCAATTCATTGCCGTAGGTTTGATGGGTCAATTTGTCCAATCCAGTCAGTTCACTTCCCGGTGAAATCACGTTTCCTTTAATTTGTTTTCCTGGTTTTTTTTCTTTAGCGACAGAATCTTTAATTTTATCTAATGCACTCTGCGCTTTTAATTTTTGAAACGCGTCTAATTGTTTCTTCTTATTATTTTTCGAGAGGTTAACGGTATCGGGTTCTGGCTTTACCGGCTTTTTAACTTCTGGCTCAGGTGCGGGTTTTACTTCCTGTTTAACTTCTGGTTCCGGTTTCGCAATAGGCTTTACTTCTTCTTTAACGGGGCTGGGTTTAGAATTTAAATCTTCCGCAGTATACTTATCCGGTAAAGCCGCAATATCAACACGAACTGCCGAAGAAAGATCCAGGGGTTCTGTATTTCGAAAGTAAAAACCTTGGATAAAAAAGCCCGCTAAAATTGTTAAATGCGCAACGACTGAAACAATAACACCCTTTTTGATGGTGATATCATTTCTGGGGTAATGAATTTGTTCGTGCGCTTTTAATTGCATTAGTCAGCCTTTATAAAGCTGTATCTTTAGGTATCGTAATTAACCCGATGTTTGTTATTCCAGCTGCCTTAACTTCACCCATCACTTCTGCAACGATTCCATAGTCAACTCGTGCATCGGCTTGGATGTAGACTTGTTTGTTTTTTCGATTTTTAAAAATAGCGGAAAGTTTTGGTCTAAGTTCATTCATTCCAACTGCATTTTTGGCAATCGTTACCCGGGCTGCAGAGTTAATGACAATAACCGTCGGCTCATCATTTACGTCAACGCCGGTAGAAGATGTTTTTGGTAACTCAACTTCGATCCCTTGTTGCATCAAAGGAGTAGTAACCATGAACATGATCAATAGCACTAGCATAACGTCAACCATCGGAGTCACATTGATCTCGCTGATGGCCATTCGTGATTTACCAGAATTTCCTGATCCCATTCCCATTAGTACACCTTAAGAAAAGAAATTTCTTTTCACGATATTTAAAAAATCAGTATTGAAATTATTAATTTCAATCTCTTCACGCTTAATTCTGGAGACAAAGTGATTATATAAAACCACTGCCGGAATCGCGGCAGCTAAACCAATTGCGGTTCCCAGTAAGGCTTCAGAAATTCCCGGAGCCACCACCGCTAAGCTTGCGTTTCCCGTTGCACCGATTTTATGGAACGATCCCATGATCCCCCAAACGGTTGCGAATAATCCAATGAAAGGACCGGTACTTCCGGTTGTCGCAAGTAAAGTCATCTTCGATTCCATTTGCGAAATTTCATTATCCGTCGATTTTCTTAAAGCGCGCTCCATGTTTTCAATCCCGGTCAGCATCGGTTTGTCGGGACCTTCAGAAGCTTTTTGATGTTGCGGAGACTCGGCCAATTTTTTCATCTCTAGATAGGCAGCTTTATAAATCCGGGCGATTGGACTGGCGCGATAGTTATCTAGATCTTGATAAAGTTGATCAAGTGAACTTGATTTCCAAAATTTCCCTAAGAAAATTTCGTTCGCGTCGTGAAGAGTTTTAAACTGTTTCCACTTTGCAAATCCAACTGCCCAACAAACGATGGACAAGATAACCAGGATTAAAATTGTAAACTGAACGACGAAACTAGCCTGAAGAAGTGCGTCCCAAAGACTTGTATTAACTGAGATGGCGGGATTATTCATAGAGGACTAGGTTAGCGAAAGGAATAGGTATGTGCCAATTAAAAGAGAATCAATTTTTTTAAATTTTGGTACGCCAGTGTATCGGGTACAATTATCCCATCGACATCCAGACTTTGGGCTTGGTTAAACTGTTCTTCCGAGGAAATCGGACCCACAAAAACCTTCTTTCGGCGCCGGTGCAATTCTGTCACTAGACCTTTTGAAATCAGCGGACGAGATTTCCAAGTTAAATCAGAAAAAATGAAGTCTCCATCGATTTGCATGATCGAAACTAAACCAATCGAATCAAAACTTAACAGTCTGATTTGTTCGGCCTGGCTTAAAGAGAAAGCCGTTAAGGGCCTGATATTCTTGATAGATTTGACAACTGCCTCGATCGGACTGGCAACCGCAATAGCGCCCTTCGGTAATTCCTTACCAACTATTTCCAATACATTTTTATGGATGTTTTCAACACTATCTGTGATTTGAAATACAAACTGTCTTTGTGGAAAACTCTGTAGAAAACCCTCTAAATTGTGGATTGCAGGATATAGGTCCAGTAGCTCTTCAGCTCTGAAATATTGGATTTTTGATCTTCCCTGGGTAGCTTTTTTTGGTAGCTCTTGGAACTTTGGAGTTTGCTGAATTTTCTGCCAAGTTGATTCTTTAAGCACGACAATTTGTCCGTCAATGGTCATGCGAACAGGTAATACGAAAACCACTTCATCGCCTTCGTTGTTAAGCGCTTTGGCTTCTTCGATGGTTTCAATTTCTACTAGGAAAAGTTTCGATTTTTCATTCAAGAGCGGGTGATCAAATGGAACATAACTCTGGCTTTCGCCCCAAGTTTTAGCGGTTAAGTATCCCATTCCAGTTAAACCAAGCATACATAAAATTAAAATCAACAAACGCATAAATAGGTAAACCTTTCAAACACTTACGAATCAGATCAAAAGCCGACAAAAATCATCGCATTTCCACTTGCCAGGGTGTAACTTCTCATTTAGCTTGCAACAACTTCCGAGGAAAAAATGACGAAGCTGAATCGAAAAGTTGAATACGCTTTAATGGCGCTAAAATACATGGTCGAGCGACCGGATGGTAGTCTGATATCAGCAAAAGAGATATCTGACGCTATCGGTACGCCATCAGAAGTTACCGCTAAGATTTTGCAAACTCTATCGTCGGCTAAATTTCTTCAATCTGAAAAAGGACTTCAGGGCGGTTATAAATTAACTGCCGAGCTCGCGAATATTTCTTTGCATCAACTAATCGAAGTAATGGAAGGCCCATCAGGGTTAGTAAAATGTATTCAAGACGAACATGCCTGCGATATTCAAGGATTGTGTAATATCGCAAGTCCCTTGGCCGTACTAAACACTAAAGTTCAAAACTTTTATCGCGCGATTTCGATCGCAGAACTTTTATATCCAAATTTAACTGCTCAACCAATTGCGACTTCTGAAACGAAAGAGGTAAACACATGAGCGATACCTCTAAAGCCGCTGATCAATACAAATATAAATACGGTTTTTCAACCGAGCTTGAAACAGACGTTGTCGAAAAAGGTTTAAACGAAGGCATCATCCGTTTAATTTCCTCCAAGAAAAACGAGCCCGAGTGGATGCTTGATTACCGATTAAAAGCTTACCGTCATTGGCTAACGATGACCGAGCCAACGTGGGCCCACTTAAGATATCCAAAAATTGATTTTCAAGATACCCGGTATTTTTCCGCCCCGAAAAAAATGAAAGATGGTCCAAAGAGCCTTGATGAAATGGACCCCGAATTAATTAAGACGTTTCAAAAATTAGGAATTCCACTGAATGAACAAAAACGCATCAGTGGTGTCGCAATGGATGTCGTGTTTGATTCCGTGTCGCTGGGAACAACTCATCAAGATGTTTTAGAAGAAGCCGGAGTCATATTTTGCTCGATTGGTGAAGCATTACAAAAGCATCCAGAGCTTGTTAAGAAATATATCGGCACGGTTGTGCCGTATTCTGACAATTACTATGCGGCACTAAACGCCGCGGTTTTTACCGATGGATCTTTTTGTTATATTCCAAAAGGTGTTAAGTGTCCGATTGATCTCTCCACCTATTTTCGTATTAACGCCAAAGACACCGGACAGTTTGAAAGAACACTACTTATCGCTGACGAAGGAAGCTTCGTTAATTATTTAGAAGGTTGTACGGCGCCTCAACGGGATGAAAATCAACTTCACGCGGCCGTCGTGGAATTAATCGCATTAGAAAATGCAGAGATTAAATATTCCACGGTACAAAATTGGTATACCGGCGATAAAGAAGGCAAAGGCGGAATTTATAATTTCGTTACCAAGCGCGGAAAGTGCGCTGGCAAACGATCAAAAATTTCTTGGACCCAAGTGGAATCAGGAAGTGCCATCACTTGGAAGTATCCATCAGTAATTCTGCAAGGTGATTATTCCGAAGGTGCATTTTATTCCGTAGCGCTGACCCATGATTACATGCAAGCAGATACCGGAACAAAAATGATCCACATTGGAAAAAACACGAAGAGCACAATTATTTCCAAAGGAATTTCAGCTGACCAATCAAGAAATGCGTACCGGGGATTAGTTAAAATATTACCGGGTGCGGAAAATGCACGAAATTATACTCAGTGCGATTCAATGTTGGTGGGTGACCGCTCGGGCGCATTTACATACCCAACGATTGAAGTGAAAAATAAAACGGCCAGGGTGGAACACGAAGCATCGACTTCGCGGATCAGTGAAGACCAAATTTTTTATCTTAAATCGCGTGGCTTAAGCACCGAAAAAACAATTTCGATGCTGGTGAACGGATTTTGTAAGGAAGTATTTAAAGAATTGCCTTTGGAATTTTCGGTTGAAGCAGTGAAGCTGATCGAAATGAAATTAGAAAATAGCGTAGGATAGGAATTTAGATGTTAGAGATTAAAGATTTAAAAGCAACTGTCGAAGACAAAGAAGTACTAAAGGGTTTAAGCCTGACGGTTAAAGCCGGTGAAGTACACGCGATCATGGGACCTAATGGCTCTGGCAAAAGCACACTTTCAAAAATCTTAGCAGGACACCCTTCTTATACGGTAACGGGCGGAGAAGTCCTTTATGATATTAACTTTCAAAAAAAGAACTTATTGGAACTTGAACCTGACGAGCGCGCAAAAGAAGGCGTCTTCTTGGCTTTTCAATATCCAATTGAAGTTCCGGGCGTAACAAATCTTTCTTTTCTGCAAACTTCTTTTAATTCAATTCTAGAACATCAAGGTTCACCACCGATGAGTGACGAAGACTTTAAAAAGTATGTTGAAGTTAAAATGAAAATGGTTTCCATGCGTGCTGACTTTATGGAACGTGAAGTAAACGTCGGTTTTTCCGGCGGGGAAAAAAAGCGAAACGAGATTTTGCAAATGGCCGTTCTTGCACCAAGGTTAGCTATTTTAGATGAAACCGATTCTGGATTAGATATCGATGCATTAAGAATCGTCGCAGATGGGGTCAATAAATTAAGAAGCCCGCACAATGCAATTATTTTGATTACGCACTATCAAAGACTTTTAGATTATATAAAACCAGATTTCGTACACGTTTTGTCCCAAGGGAAAATCATTAAAACCGGCGGACCAGAGCTTGCGTTGCAATTGGAAAAACAAGGTTACGACTGGTTAATGTAGGTAATTATGGAATGGAAGTATTCGAAACTTAAAAATTTAAATCTGGATTCTTTCGTTCCAAGTTTCACTGCGGAATCAAGGCCAAACCATGATCAACTGGCTGAACTTGCATCCCGACTGACCGGGGCTACATATAATATTGTATTACTAAATGGAATTCTGGATCCAACTTTAAGTACTCTAGATGTCTTGCCAAAAGAACTGACAGTAAAAAAATCTGAAAAGAAATTTGAAGACAAATACCCTGATCGTTTTACTGATGCCCATGGTTCCTTATCAGGGCAAGGGTTACAAATTGAATTGGCAGAGTCCTCTAGCCTTCCACGTCCGGTAAAAATAGTATTTTTTAATTCCCAAGCGACAGATGGCCGGCCATTACTTATCCAACCAAAGATATTTATAAAAGTTGGGTCTCGCTCGAAACTAAGTGTAGTGACCGAATCTTGGGGGCCACGGGGACAAGAATATTTCGTTAATTCCAGATTAGAAATCGACGTCAAAGACAGCGGAAATTTGGAATTCGTCCAAACCTCGGAAGAAAGCGAAAAAAGTTTTCATCTAACCCGGTATAACTATAAAATTGGTTTAAATTCACAAGTAACATCCTTATTCCAATATTTGGAAAGTGGTACGGCAAGGTTGGAAGTCAGTGTTCCGGTTAACCATGCCCATATTGATCACCGGTTCTACGCGATGGGATTATTAAAAAATAAAAACCAAGTAGATATCCAAACTGAAATTCTCCATAACTCTGGTGAAAGCAGTACTAAACAGATTTGCAAGTTCATCGCCGATGATGAATCACGTGCAATTTTTGGTGGTAAAGTCGTAATTGCTAAAAATGCCCAGAAAACTAATATCGAACAATTAAATCAAAATTTGTTACTTTCTTCCAAAGCCGAGATCGACAGCGAGCCTCAGTTAGAAATTGATGCCGATGACGTTAAGGCAAGCCACGGCTCAACAATTGGAAGCCTAGATCCGGAAGAAGTTTTCTACCTGCAATCCCGGGCAATTCCTAAGAAGACGGCACTTAAAATCTTAAGTTTCGGTTTTTTGAATGAAGTTATCCAACAGTTAGAAAATGAAACCTTGAAATCAACAGCGGAAAACAGTCTAAGAAAATATTTGCAAGGGGGGATATAGATGTCTGACTTGCAAAATTACTTTAAAAATATCCGCGAACAATTCCCGCAGTTGAAACAACAAATCAACGGGCATCCGCTAACTTATTTAGACAGTACAAATACGACTTTGAAACCTCAAACGGTGATTGACCGTATTACCCGGTTTTACACAATGGAAAATTCTAACGTGCACCGGGGTGGCTATACTTTAAGTCAAACAACGACCCAAGCTTTCGAAGATACACGTAAAAAGGTGGCAGCGTTTCTTGGCGCCGAGCCTGAAGAAATCGTTTACGTACGTGGAACAACTGAAGGCGTGAATTTCATAGCCCAAACTGCGGCACTCGCTTTTTTAAAGCCGGGTGATGAAATCATGATTACGGAATTAGAACACCACGCGAATATCGTTCCTTGGCAGTTAGTGGCCGAGCAACGAAATCTGGTTTTAAAAGTTTGTAAAATTCATGACGATGGGTCGATTGACGAAAATGATTTCAAAAAGAATCTTTCCAACAAAACCAAAATCGTTAGTTTTACGGCTTGTTCAAATGTTTTAGGAAATTACACTCCCGTTGCAAAACTTTCCGCATTGGCCCACGAAGTTGGCGCAATGGTAGTAATTGATGGCGCCCAGCTTGTCGCACAAAAGCAAATTCGCGTGAAAGATTTGGGTGCGGATTTCTTCGTTTTCTCGTCTCATAAATTATTTGGACCCACTGGAATTGGATTTGTTTACGGAAGAAAAGATCTTTTAGAAAAGATGCCTCCTTACCATGGTGGCGGAAGCATGATTTCTAAAGTTACTTTTGCTAAAACAACTTATAACGATATTCCTCACCGGTTTGAAGCAGGCACTCCCCATATTGAAGGCGTGATTGGATTTAACGAAGCACTGACCTTTGTCAGTAAAATAGATTTCACCAAACTTCGAGAATGGGAGATGCACTTACATGATTTAATCATGAAGGGCCTAAAGGCTATTCCAGAAGTTATCGTGTACGGGACCAAGGATAATAAAGCTCCGATCATTTCATTTAATCTAAAAGGTGCTCACAACTCTGACGTGGCCCAGATCCTTGATGAACAAGGGGTGGAAGTAAGGGCGGGGCATCACTGTGCGCAGCCACTGATGGAGCGTTTAGGCGTTCCAGGCACTATCCGCGTATCGCTATCAGTTTATAATGATGAAGCAGATGTTGAGAGATTTTTAAAAGCATTAGGTAAGGCAAAGGAAATTCTTCTATGACCACTTCGACACCAAGCCAGGAAGTTTTGATTCGTATTCAACCCACTCCAAACCCCAACGCTTGGAAGTTTGTTTTGGATAAACCGGTATTAACCGAGGGTAAGGCGACGTACACTGCACCCGAAGAAGCTCAGTTTAATATATTAGCTTCCAGCCTTTTTAACGTTGATGGCGTTAAACAAATCCATTTTTTCCAAAATGTGGTTACCATTACTTCTACTTTTGATGCTGATGTGGACGAACTCCATAAAGCTGTTGTGGCGGTCATTCAAACTCGTATGCCCGTGCATAATCCAAATGTGACCGTTGTTGATGAAAAGAAAAAAGCCCGCGAGGCTTTGCCCGAAGACGTTCGTCAAATTGAAGAAATCCTTGATCGCACTGTTCGGCCAGGGCTGCAAGGCGACGGCGGGGATTTAACCGTTGTAAAATATGAAGATAATAAATTAATGGTTTATTACGAAGGAGCTTGCGGCACATGTCCAAGTGCTACTTCAGGAACTCTGATGGCAATTGAAGGAATTTTGCGGGAAGAATTTAACCCGCAAATTGAAGTTATCCCGGTCTAGCTATCTTTGAATCGTGTTGGCTTCTGGCGCATCTTTAGAAACTTCTGCCATGATCGGAGCAATAAACTCCATCGAGTCTTCAGGGCGGGAAGATATCAAAGCCGAATTTCCTAGTCTCATGTCACTTCGTTGAGCGGAAGCTTCCAGGGAAATTTCTTTTTTCTCTAATTTACTAAATCCACGAACGTGCAAAACTAGCTCGTGAGTTTCGCCTTTTAAATCATCGGGTAAAAAGCCATCTAAGGATTCAGACGCAACAACACCTTCTGGTAAGTGCCAGGTATATCTGATTTGGCCCAAATTATCGGCACGCTTCACAATCAACGCACGAATTTCAATTTCTTCATAATTGTTATCAGGAATATCATCAGGGGAAATTAGGCGAACTGAAATCGGAGAAAGGGCTTTACCAACATATATCTCGGAAGCAATTTTACGATCTTGTTTTTTTTCTTTAAACTCGGTCACTTTTTCCCAACCGTAGTGTCCACCGATTCCCAGCGCAAATCCCGCGATGCTAAATACGACAACCATTAATTTTGGGGACATAAATACCTCTTAGTAGAATTTCTAGTAAGTTCTAACTTGTAACCTGCGGTTCCGCCGAAAGTGGCAGCAAGTTTTCCGTAAGTATAAGCTTTAACGTTAATTAAATAATATCCAGCCGGTTTGCCCGTAAAATTTAAGGTTTCGTATCCTGATTCGATCGTCGGATAAGTTCGGGCGCTTCGACCGACCACTCCGTAATCAGAAGCCTGAGCACCTGCATTTTCGGCATACTGCTCGTAGTAATCGTGATCCATTTGATAAACGACTAAATCAAGGTCGACGGTTTTTCCACCCACTAATTGGCTGTAAGTTAATTCTAATTTTTCGGTACTCGAGCCATCATAGTAATAAAGATAGAAGTCATTTGATTTTTGTTTTTCGGATCTGGGATAGGCGCTGGTGCTGGGCGTAGAATCAGGTACCGGTGTTAATGATTTATCATACTTCGCACACACCGCTGACCATGAAACCGAGTCAGAGTAATCCGTAGTTGTTAAATTCTGATATTCGTTGCTGACGATACTGTTCCAGCCGGCAACCTTGGCCGCGTGGTTAGTATTAATTTCGCTATTTAAATAGTAATTGAATAAACCAATGTTTCTTAAATACAGAGATGGATTTCTAAATCCATTAACTGTACTAGTAAAAACAGTCCAGATTGCCAAGAACGGGATAGATGCTCCGTAAACTGGAGCAGCCGTAGTATCAGAAACCGTTTTATAAAGTGTACGTGACACTGAAATCTCGCGGAAAGTACCTTCACCTGACGCCATCACTCGGTCAACGGTCGCAGTTCTGCCACTCTCCGCTAAATTGAACGCAATATAAGTATATCCAGATTCACCGGATTCGCCTGGGTCAGATGAAAAGCCAACCGTATCCAAATAATATTTTCCGCGAGTCGTGTTTGCATTGGCAACGTACGTGTTGGTGTTGTTATCCCAATTCGTAATAACTGCCGATTGAAAAAAGTTAGCCCAGCCTTCGCTCCATGCTAAACGTGGATCGATAATAAAATCTCCGTCGTGCGATCCACCCGGAGAATCTTGCTTTGCATAGACATCTTCTAAGAAATGACCGTATTCGTGAATAACGATTGTGTCATCGAAGTGATCGGTATCTGCGGTCTTAACATTTCCGGCAATTCCACCCAGAATAAAAAGTTTTCTTTCGCCAGTAGAGTAAAAAGAAATTCCGCTATTTGGATTTCCGAAATAAGAGTAGGGATTAAAACCAGCTTTCCAGTAAACAGTAACTTTCGCGGCAACCCAAGTTGGATTGCTAATGTTTACCCGGATGTATTC
>JAZKJI010000027.1:0-832 GCA_040384405.1 Bdellovibrionota bacterium | reverse complement strand
TCAAGGTTTGCAGACTCTGCCAGGCGTGCGTATGCATAAAGTGGACTTACTACTTTCGTAGCTCCGTCCCCTGATACGACGGTGAAAGTTTGAGTAATTGAATAATGTTCGTTGGTAGTAATGTCTTTTAGGATGCTGACATTAATTTTCGAATTACTGGCTCGTGAGTTAACTCTTAAAGTGTAAGTTCCAGGTGTTTTCTGAATTGGAATCGAAATCTGACCAAGGTTATCCGTATTGCCACAAGCTACGGTTGCACCAGAAGCATCTGTAACCACCACTTCAGCATAAGGAATTCTTCCTTGAACTGGCGAACCAGTAAGTCCGGTTGCTACCACAGTTGCACGGTAATAAAAATATGCGGTTGATGTAACGGTGATCGGATTTGTAACCACAACGCCGGTCGAACAAAGCGAAGCTTCTGCCCGTTGTTGGGAAACAATACTTTGAGTAGTTGTACCTAATCCAGAACCGCACGAGCTCAAAGCCATGCTGGCTAAAAGTAATAGAATTACGCTCTGGCCCCGACGAATATCCATATAGAGTTATCGGGACTTTTTACTAGCGACTTTACAGCTAAATTGAGACGGATTTGTTAGTAAAACTGTCGTAAAAATCGACACTTACCTTAACACCGTTGTGCCGCAGCCGTAGCCGTTCGGCGCACCCGTTTCCGTGCCGTTTTACGTTTAAACGAAGCTATTGCTATCTCATGTTTTATATAAAATTTGATGATTTTTTTGAGTCGGAAAACGGGACGGGAACGGGTGCGACGAACGGCTACGGCTGCGGACCAGACGGAACAAAAAGACAAAAAAAAAGGCCCGGTGGC
>JAZKJI010000026.1:7271-21343 GCA_040384405.1 Bdellovibrionota bacterium | reverse complement strand
GTTCGCGTGGCCTTGTTCTAAATTATTTTGATATGGATCAAAAAACTGAAGTTACAATTAGCTGCCGTCTTTAATTTAATCGGTATTCCGGAACATCAGGCAACTCGCGTTGTTAACGGTGACGAATAATTTTATTTTAAATTAACAACACCTATGCTGATTTCCAGCATAGGTGTTATTCGCACTTCCGCACATCTTGCGGTTCGAATGAAATTTGGATTATTTTCCTAGATTTCCACCTTCGGATTTTACTAAAGCTTCCATCTCTGGATGTTTTAGTAACCAGCTTGCTAGAATAGATTTGTCGCCAATTTCTACCGCAGCTAAGTCTGTGTTGGTGGCAATATTTTCTTCGGTGTTGCCCCAGATATTATAGTTTGTCGCAGCGTTGTTAGTGACACTTACGTTTGTTGATCTCCATACACCCAACCATGAATTTGCAAATTCGTCGTTGTAGCCTTGTACAGTGTTATCATTCAGAGTTACTTTGTCTGCAGTGTCGATCGAGATACCATGCCATTGAGCACCAAGAAGCATATTTCCTGTTACGGTTACTCCTTCGTATGGAATTTTATTTTCGTTACCGATAAAAATACCTTGGATTGCGTATCCTTCGCCTCGTACGAATACGTTGTTCGCGACGATGATGTTACGGCAAGTTGTATCTCCGAATTTATAGAATTGGATCATATCGATATGGCCACCAGTTGGGAAAAAGTCGGTGAAATAATTGCCGATTACAGAAATGTTTGTTCCATTTCCACCAGTTACACCATCAGATTGCAGATCGTGAAAACCATTTCCTTTGATAGTTAAGTTGGTGTTGTTGCGGTGACCAATTCCACCTGTCATATTATAGAATTCACTGTCAGCAATAGTAACGTTGATAGAGTCAAAAATTCCCATACCACCATTTTCACTCGGTGAATTCCTATGAACTTTTGAGTTCTGGATACGAATGTTTTCACTATTGCCACCTATGACTACGGCAAAGCCTGACTTAGGGTGAACGTTAACAAATTCAAGATGACTGAAGGTTACGTTTGAGACCGTAGAAACAATCAATCCTTGAATTTGTGCCATGTTGTTCGGATCAGCCGACATGATTTTAACTTCGCCAGTAAACTTAACTGAATCCAGAGTCATATAATCATACAAACCTGGCTTTAGAAGAATAGTATCGCCGGCCTTTGCAGTAGCAAGTGCAGCCATTAAATCCGAAACAGGAAGTGAAGTGACTGGTGCCGGAGCCGGTGCAGGTGCTGGTGCTGGTGCAGGTGCCGGAGCTGGAGCCGGAGCTGGTGCAGGTGCCGGAGCTGGTGCAGGTGCCGGAGCTGGAGCCGGTGCCGTACCCAGAGTTGTCGCAGTCACGGCCTGACTTAAAACTGAAGCGCTTCCTTTTCCAGAGACTCCAGAGATCGCGTAGCTATAAGCCGTACCTGCCATTAAACCGCTATCAATATAAGATAGTGCTGTAGCTTCCAAAGTTTTTATTAATGTACCATTTCGATACACTCGGTAACTAACTACTCCGCCCACATTTCCTTTTGTAGTAGATGAGGTCCACGACAATGATATAGACGAGCTGCTGGTAGCCTGCGCTGACAGAATCGAAGGTGCGGTGATCTTTTCATCCACCAAACCGTTTAAAACCCCTTCGCTTGCGATATTGCGACCAGCGGATGTAAATCCTCCGGAACAACCAAACAATACTGGTAATGATAATACTAAAATGATTTGTTTAATTAACAAGTGTCTCAAAATTTACCCCCGGAATAATCTTTCCAACCGATTATATTGCAAGACATATGACACCTCTGTGGTGCTTCTAATGCTCGCCGTTTTATGACACTTGATTAGAATTTTGACAGAAATAAATTTCGATCAATAAAATTTAACCTAAACAACTGAATCGAATAGTAATTTGATGTGTGCATAAAACTAATAGTCAAAATTGAGAGTTCGACAAAGTAAATTGAGTTTTTCAGAGGAGAAAAGTGTATTAAGGACTTGTCCTTACGAGTAAATTTCCATCATAAACAAATTGAAATTACATTGATTGCCAAGGTCCTTCTAAAATTTTCGGACGTCGAAATTGAATTTCACCATTTTCGTTTAAGGTCAAGACCTCAACGGCGTAAACAACTCTATACTTATTTATTTTTCCAATTGGAACTGTACGAAACACTACTTCTTTTTCATTTTCAATTGTGGCGAAGTCCGGGGGGAACACCCCTTCATGATTAGAAACTGAATATTCATAGAGCTTGTAAGAAAAGGCCTTTACCCTTTGCGGATCAGAGGCCTGCCCCTCGATGCCGTATTCAACCATCGCATCTTGTAGCAACTCACGAACTGGGGCCTCGAGTCTTTCTGCAGTCCCTTTTTCCAATGCAATCTGATCTCGTTTCCCCAGGCTTAAGACAACGTGAGCATTGGATTCCAAAAGAGTTCCAGATACAAAATTAGCTCCGCCGTCGACATGTTTGGAAACGTTTTCCCATAGCGTGAAAGGCTGCTTACTAGGGTTAGGGAAAAATCCGCCAACTTTTTTAATCTGATTGGGATCGCGGACGTCATATCGAAATGCCTGTTTCACCGGAACAATTTTTTGCCCCAATAGACTTGCTTGATACTTAAATTGTTCCCGAGTCAGTGGTAAGCCCGGCACCAAATTAGGTGTAGCCATCCTAGATAACAGTATTGCCGCTGCAACTTGAATTTTATCTGCGAAATCCTGCACGTGCTTTTCCGTGTACATAACGAATCGCCATGGACCTTCTAAAGCAAATTCCCGTCGCTTATTACCGTCTTTAGAAATTTCTAAAAGCTGCGCCGAGCTCATTTCCAAAAGCTCTGATGGAATTTCTGGCGTGATATCCGTCGTTTCCCAAGCGTCTTCTTTTTCATTCCATCGTTTACGAGGCTGGGACTGCGGAGTCGCATAGTCACTCGAACTTCGAGGCCCACTGACATGCGGAATAGAGGTAGCAGGCTGAGTATTCTTGCGTAACAGAGCAACGTTACAAGATTGTACGCCAGCTGATGACAAGTTTGACACCAGAGTGATTACCCATAGCAATACAAAGGCGTTTAACCTTAAATACTTCATAATGATTTAGGTATTCCAAGATGCGGGCCGTAGTACCTACCCGGGCCATAAAAATTTATGGGGTAGTCAAAACTAGAATGGAAATTCCGAGGCCGCACAGTTTTTCGACCACGCCCCGACGTAATCAACATCGGATCGCAAACAGAATCGCTGATCGTAATCGTCAGCTCTGTTTCTTAAATTATTAGTAACCGCTCCGCCTGATCTTGGTGACAGGTCTGATGCACTAACGAATAGCTCGCTGAAGCTAGCCCAGTTATAGGTAGCATTACCACTTTCACCGGGTGCATTGTTCGCAACACAATAACTTGCTTCGCCATAGATGTTGTTGATCCAAGGGGCATCTTGATCACAAGTTGCGCCACTGCCTTCACTAAAGAACGCAGTACCTACTATATTGTTTTTGAATTCACTGTAAGTAATATCACCCGCAACGGTCTTAACCCGGCTTACCCAACTTTGCAGGGTATTGCTATTAAATACGTAGTGATTTTTTGTAATCCCCGGGCTGTTCGAGAACGCAGGTGCCGTCGCCGTTCCACCAAGCCAAATATTATTCTTTACGATAATATCTTGCATCGCCCCTGCATCATTAAATATAAAAGCGCTGTAGTCGACAACGTCACGAGACAAGTTATTGCGAATAATCACATTTTGGCGGACTTCCCCGTCTGTACGAGCTTGCCACCAATCGCCGTGAACATCGAAGCCCACCCAAGGTGAGTAATTAGTATTAAAAACATTTTGATCACTAAATGAACTTTGAAAATTAATGGAAGAAGGACGCATCAATCCTTGAGATGCCGTTAATACAGTTGCAGACCAACCTTCGGCGGCGAAAGCATTTACCGCAGCTGCTACTGCATTCACAGTTGGATTTGTGTCGGTCGAAAAATATCCCAATGGAATTGTATGAGTAACTTCACCATTTACTTTCAATAACAAGTTTCCGCCAGTGACGTCGCCGGATGTTTTTGTAACTGTTGCTGATGTCTGTCCACCCGAAGCTGTAAATCGAAAAGCGATGCCGGGATGAGAGGCTCGATATATTGAAGCATCAGCATCACGAACATAGTTATTAAATAAATAATTAGTTGAAGAAAAAATATCGCCCCAAGTTCCCTTGATTTGATTATTGATCGCGTACCGCTGGTAATTGAATGTTACGAAAATATATTCCGCATAAACGTCATCCCAATATGAAGGTGGCGTTCCCCATCCCGGATGGCCTCCGCCATTCCAGTAAACAGCACGGCCAACAGAATTAGTGACCTTTACCCCGTTAAACCAATCCGGGCTTGTGGTATTTATCACAGTCCAGTTTCGAATATCGAAAACGATACCTTTTCCGCGGAACTCGATACGATTCCACCCGGGCGTCCAATACCATGCATTGTTTTCTCCGGTTGGATTTCCGGAATACGCAGCCGCTCGTCCAAGTGTCGCTGTAACGCCTGGTGCAGATGTAATAGTCATAAAAGTATCGCCAGAGGATTCTCTGGAACTACTTTGTATCTCGTAAAAACCGCTAGCATTGAAAGTAATAAGTGGCGCCTTTGCTGAATCAAGCGCAGCTCGTTCGATCGCTTCTTTTAGTGTGGCGAAATCGCAGCCTGAAGAACAAACAGTCTTGCTCCAGTCATGAGCTTGAGTTCTTGGATAGATTACCATTTGATAGTCGCCATTGTAATGAGTGGCTGCTACACCGATTCGACGACATTGCATTCGCGGGTCAACGGGACAAGCATCAGCAAATATTCTGGCTGACCCTGTGGTTGTTTTTGCTTTCCAAGCCGCAGAATCAAGGACGGCACAATATCCATATCTCGTGCGTGCGCGACCATTAACATCCGTATCTTTTATCAGACCAGGACGAGAAACTTGTGTTGTCCCACCTTCACCGTAAAATTTTACATAAGCGACACCACCTTTAGCATCGGCATCAACGCAGATAAGACCATCGTTAACTAGCCGTCGATCTGATGGAACAATCCAATGTGCAGCCGGCGACGCGGTACTTCGCGCGATCGCTGGCAAGCAAGTTCCACCATAACCTGAACAAGGAACACCATTAAAACTTTCTCCGGGGGCCAACACTGGCCAGTTAGTCGGTGTACCAGGCGAAGGCAAAGGGCCCGGAGTGGGCGCAGGATTTGAAGTGGGATTCGAATTTGGATTCGAATTCGAATTTGAATTTGACATAGAGTTCGTAACAGAAGTCGGAGTTTGCACGGAGAAACGGCCACAAGCCGTGTAAAAAACAAGAAGCGCACCTATGGCCAAAAATAAACTAAGTTGCTTAAACATGACTTTCATTATCGAAGATTTCCTCTGACATCTTTACTGAATACTTTTTCATTCTCACTTTAAGACAAATGTAAATACATCAACTTTGGAGTGACGAAGTACTTTCCACAGGTACATTTGTACCCGTCTTAAATTAGGAAATTCCTCTCTGATCCTCACCTTCTAAGCCATTCTATTCGATAATATAAATATGATCAGAAAAATATCTTATTCACTTGCGCTTGCTTGCATACTTTTATCTTTTAACAACTGCAGCCGCCCTTTCGAAGCGAAACCTGCGGCATCGCTGTTAAATTTAAATTCCTCAGAAGGAATGAATAATCAAAATCCAAGCACTGGCGATTGGCCAGTCCTAGAACCCGGTGCAAGTTTCAACGGAACGCCATGTTCTGGTTATGGCGGAACCTGTGTGAATAACGATAAACCAATTTATGCTTGTCCTAATTCTGGTTATGGCGGCGGTTGCGAGGATCTTCAACAGAAACCGGTTCTTCGCACCAAAGCACAACCTGCCCTTCATTGGATTGTTCCATCGGATCTACGGATTGTTGATGATACGTTAATTTGTGTCGATGCAGACGCAAAAGGCGGCATCGCGCACGTAAAGTTTTACGGTGAAGGCGGAAGTGCAAAAGTAACAACGCCAAAATTTTTTAGCACTACAAGTCCTAACGGTGGATTTTCGAAAAGATGGGGATATTGTGTAAAACTGAATGCCACTGCATGGAAAGCAAAAACCACAACCGGTTTTGGCAAACTATACGCGGAAGCTATAGCCAATGATCCTCGAATGGCACCGCGCCTGATCGGAACTCCGTTAATTGATACCGACAGTAAAGGTCGCAGATATCACACTGGCGAATTAGCTGGTAATTATCCGATGATTATTTATCCCCGCACTGCAGAGAACGATTGGTCAAAAACTGTTTGTGACTCGGGATGTGATTATAAAACTCTTAAGCTTGCGATCGAAGCGGCGGGACAAGATAAACCAGAGGCGCCAAAAATTACTATCAACACAACAGGATTTTATGAACTTGAAGATGCTTCATCGTTTTATACCGGTGGGGTAGGATTCATGGTCATTACCACCGCGCCCGGTGTGACCGCGACACTTGGCCGTTCCGCAAGTTATCATCCGACGAATCAAGTTTCTTGGAATTGGTCACCAGGTTGGGATGGAATTGAGTTCCGCGGAAAAGGTATCGTGTTCGATCAACGTAATTGGGTAAGAATGACTTTCGGTTCAAAATCTCCTTGGTTTCATGGAGTACGATTCACAAATTCCATCGGAACCCGCGACACGACTTATTGGAATGGCTTTGCCCACCCAGGATTTGGTACTAACGTTCCCGGCTATTGGGACGACGTCTACGTCGAGTATTTATCTGGTGGAATGAACGCACAACGATATGCAATCAATGCTCAAGTTAAAGATACTTTGGGTCTTGTGTTCCAATTCGTACATTATGTAGCGGGAACTTATGTAAGAGGTTACTCAAACGAATATTTTCGCTTGAGTAAACCAGCCCTGAAGATTTCCTACGACGGCCGTAATGGGCAAGGGTCGATAACCAAGACTGGAAATGGCGATGCGGCGAGTACTTTAATATTAAAAGTAAATGGAGCCCCACAAGGTAGTGCCCTTCCTTTAGGTTTTAATAAAGTCGATGAAAATCCAGACTTGAATGCGGTTGCCGCTGCAATCAATGCTCGCGGAATGGGTTGGTCAGCAATGGTAATGAATAATCGCGGTGGTTTTCGAGCCACGCTTTTAGGTTACCCTGTTAAGACCAATATAAATCATTTTGCAGATGTCGCGATAACACCAAACGGAAATGAGTTTGCCGTTGGTGGCGATATCCACGCCGAGTGGTCCCAACTTTACTCGTCGGCCTATTCTGATGGGTCCGGAACACCTAGGCAGAATATTATTTTCCGCAATAATGTAGTGAGAGAACTTCAGGTGGGTCCTTTCATCAGCAATGCTTGCCACTACTGTTACGATATCATTATAAAAAATAATATTTTTCTTGCTGACCCCGAAGCACTCAATGATATTTCGTTATCGGTGGGCCCAACGGGGTTTGGTGGAAATGTATTTAGCCATTATGTTTTTAACCATAACACTTATCAGGCCCCCATCATCCGCTTTCAAACCGGCCTTCACGATACTTTATTTTCCGAATTTACGAATAATATAGTAGGCGAAGCACTTCGAAGTGGTCAGTCCAGCGGCACGGGTTACCTAAATGATCAACCATGGGCAAATACACTATTTTACCGCCGAACTGACTCGGATGGTTTTGCGGATGGGTGTACCGGCGGATGTACGGCTTATGCGCAGAATGGCGAAAATCAAGTGATAGCGTTTAATAAATTGTTTACTAACTGGTTGAGCGGAGATTTATCCGCCCCTCCAGGAGGATTCCTCAGCGCGAATCAACGTAAGCCAAGCGAAAAATATGATCAACGTGGTTGTGAATTCGATCCGTTAATGGATAACGCCGGCGCATGGTCAAACAAATGTCCCGCAACGATCTGGCCATTTTAGAAGTAAATTGATATAAATTTAAAAATTTTTTACTTTATTGAAGAGTTGGGTAGGCCAAAATATTTGCTACCCACTTCGCAGTGAAATCCCAGGAAGCCATCGGCTCTAGAGCTGAAGAATAGAAATCCGCTAACACTCGGGAAGTTGCAAAACTTGTGTTGCACGCTTGAATACCGCCTGCCAATGCGGAATCACACACTACTCCCGAACTATAGTAATTGTTTGTAGAAGTCCCGACGAATTCACCGATAAACGTTCCAACTTTTGTACTTGTTCCGGTTCCATTAACATTTCCAGTTGAAAAAGAATTTCTAACTACGACCGTTGCAGAACCATAACCAAGAAAGCCCCCAGTGTTATTTCTTCCAGTGATGTTTCCGGTCGCGTAACTATTTTCGATAGTACTTTCATAAAGTGCACGTCCTACTACCCCACCTGCATAAGCGGAATTACCGCCAGGAATTGAAATCGTAGAATAAGAATTCTTAATTGTTCCACCATGCATACCGCCCGCGATTCCGCCCGTATAGGTATAGGATCCGGTGATAGTTCCCGTCGCATAACTATCTTGCAAAGTAGAGTAGTTAAACGATCCTACTAAACCGCCCGCGTTTCCGTTAAATGCTACCGGCACTGTGAATGTGATGTTAGCGCTACAGTTACTGATAACCGACGGAGAATAAGAACTTCCAACTAATCCGCCAGAATGATAACCACCACTTAATGATCCACTGACATTGACGTGCGAAATTTCGCCGGTCCCAACACCCGCTAATATCCCGTCAAATATTGGACCTGTGATACTCGCATTCGTAATCGTAAGATGATGAATTTTTCCAGGATGTAAAAATACTCCGAACGTCGCACCAAATGGTGTACTTAAATCATTATAGGTAATATTTTGAAGTGCTTTCGAGTTCCCATCAAAAGTTCCATAGAATGGCGCGCGCCATCCCCCGACCTGAGTAAATGTTTGTGCAAGAAAATCTAAGTTTGCAGTTAATTTGAAATTCGCGCCCATCCAACGGGGATTTGACCCAATCAAATTCCAATCAGCAACGTTGTTAATTAGATAAGGATCTGCAAGGGTTCCAGCTCCACTAAATGGAACAGTGTACGAAGCCGGATCGATATACCAGGGAACCGGAAGGCCACTCGTTTGTATCGCCCATAAATCATTTCTTCCCATCACTGATTCACCTTGGAAGTCCCATGATGCTAAAGGCTCTGATGCAATTGAATAGAAGTCACTTAAAGTTGCTCGTCCGGTAACAGAGTTAGCATTACATGCCTGAACTCCCACCGTTGTTTTATTCGCATCACAAGAAGCACCTGACCAATAAAATACATTGGTCTTTACTCCCATGTTACTTCCTTCAACAGCTCCGACATTGGCAGATGAAGAATCCCCGGAAACCGCAGAAGTCGTGAAGGAATTTATTAATGTACTTGCGCCCGTGTATTCACCAACTAAACCGCCCACGTGAGTTCCACCATTAATAGGTCCGCTCGAATAACAATTTCGGATCTGAGCTCCGCCTCCGCCCAAAATTCCGCCGACTCGATTAGCAGTCGACGTTACACTCCCTGTTGAATAGGAATTTAAAATATATCCCGAGAACGAACTTCCAACGATTCCACCAGCACGATCACCCGCTGCTGAAACGGTTCCGGCAAAGAAACAACTATTAAGATGAGTTGTTCCTCCGGCACCCACAATACCACCAACATTTGAAGTTCCATTAATTGAACCAGATGATCGTGATTGAGTAATTGCCCCTAACTCAGTTCTTCCAACAATTCCGCCAACATTTGAAATGCCGGTTACCGTTCCGGAAGTTGTAACGTTAACGATACTTCCGCCTTCGAAGTCTCCGCCCAAAAGTCCAACCCAGTTTTGGCCGGTGATATTTGCGTTTTGAATTTGAAGATCAGCAACGTGACCACCGCGACTAAATCCGATCACTCCAACGTAGTCAGTTGTCGGAGAAGAATTAGTCCAACCAATAATTTTTTTGTTATTACCTTTAATTGATCCAGTGAAAGATAAAGCCGCAGTCGTACCGATGATTGCGTGGTTGCCACTGATGCAACTCATATCCAAATCACGAGTGATCTCGAAGTAACTTGCTAAAAGCGTTATATCACCGCCGATATTATTAAATTGATATGGCGAACAGATTTTATAAGGACTTGCGGAAGTTCCACTTCCCAAAAGCTTTGGATTAGCGATCCCACTGACGTATTGGCAATATAAAGTAGTAGGTACAGCCGGAAGGTCCGTACAGTTAGGGCTATTAAGGTCATAGCCAAGCGACGCCTCGGCAGGCTTAAGCGTATCAGAGGTCGTAACAGAGCATCCCACAGACCCAGCCATGGCGATGATGATTAGAATTTTTTGTCCCCAACATACGTTCCGCATAGTGTAGAACTTATCGGCATTTTTAGTAAAATCTGAAGGGGAATTAAGGACGAAATCTCAATATGATACAAACAAACTTCCCAAATAAACTACAGTGCACCCCTGAAAAAATGAATTTTTTAAGAAAAGTGAAAGCTTAATTTTCCTTAAAGGTCGCTCACCCACTATGAAGAATTAGCTATGGAGAAATCTGACAGTCGAACTTGCTTACCAAATACCGTATGTTCTCGAATGGAAGTCACCGACTTTGGGGAAAACAATGGGTACCAACTTAATAAATTTTAAATCTATACTCCTATTCCTCCAGAAAAAAAATTTGCTGGCACTTACACTAACTATATTTTTTTCTTCACTACTTTTAGCGGCGCCCGAAGAAAAAACACCGATAGAAATGCAGACGATTAAAATTGGTATCAACGCCGGAAAAACTCTTTTAGAAATCGTGGAGAGTTACCGCTTCGGAAAAGAAGGAGCTTTAGAACGGATCCCAAAACCCGCAATCGATCAGACTTTTCAATTTTATAATCAATATTCGGAAACACGCCGCAATTATACTTATTTTCCTCTAGAGAAAATGAAATCTAATCCAAACTTAGAGGAGTTTGCACCATTCGGTTTGGCCACCGCGGAAACCACAACAATTGGAAACCATAACTATGTGGTTATCTTTGATCTCAATTTGCATTCCTCACTTCCACGCCTTCACATTATTGATCTTACCACTGGAGAAATTGAATCCGTTCAAGCGGCCCACGGCGCCGATACTGATTGCGGAGGCGAACGCTTAGGATATACATGCCGCTTCAGTAACGGCCAGTCCGGCAAGGCATCACCACTCGGTTTTTTTTCCACCGGTGCTCTTTATAACGGAAGTGAGGGCTGGACAATCAGACTAAACGGTTTAGAAGATCCTTCACCGGGATTCACGGGAAACACTAATCCCACAACAATCGTTATGCACGCAGCTTGGTACGTTTTACCAGGCCACACGGGCCGCTCCCATGGCTGTCCTGCCGTCATGCCGTCCGTCATTGAAAAATGGAAAGATAAGATAAAAGACGGCGCGTTGTTTTATTTTTATCACCAATCCTTGGATATCCCTACTCGTCTTCCAAAGGTGACTGTGCTATCCAAATAACCATGAATTGGGTAACGACTGTTCTGTTTATTTTATTTCTGCCTACACTGGCATTGTCAAAAATACCGATGAACCCGGCGGCATATTGCAATGACAATAATTCTCGATCTGTTTCAATACCTCTCTTTTATGAAAATTCATCGGGCGAAACTTTTGATTACCGGTATAAATTTTTCCCCACAGTAAAGCCAGAAGCTACAACGGTAATTCTTTTACCCGGTGGCCCTGGCGGCACTCTTCTAAACCATCTTCCTTCTGAACCATTTTCTGATACCGCCATTCCCGCGGCCCACTTTAATGTAATCTATATAGATCCTCGGGGAACTGGTTGCAATTCTCCCCTCGTCGGAAATTTTCCGGATGACTCATTGAACTCGATTCAACTAGCGAAAGATGTTTTAACAATTATTTCTTCATTGAATTTGAAAAATTATATTATTGCAGGTAAGTCCTACGGAACAGTCGTAGCCACAATTGCTGGAAACCTAATTACGAAATCAGATTTGCACCCACCAAAAGCCATCGTACTAGAAGGAACTTTTGGCATGGGCTGGGACAGCGGCTATACCGAATTTTTCAAGACGGCTACCCAAGATTGGGAAAGAGTAAAAAGTCTTTTAGACAAAAGTATCAGTGAAAAATTTAATTCTGAAATATTACCCTTAGGATTTAATGCCGAAACCTGGGGAATATTTATTCTAAATGGTCTTATCACCGGAGAATACCCTGGCAAGGGCCATATCCTTGTCTCACAACTTTCGCCTTTGATCGCGGGTAGCTCAGATGACCTTGAAAAACTTCGAGAAAGATTAACTCAGATCGCTGCCGGAGACACTTCGTCCTTAAGCCAAATTTTCAGAGTTATCGGATGCCGGGAACTTTTTAAATCTTGGGGAATACCCGTCATAAAGAATGGAAGCTTAGTTCCATCACCAAAAAATTTCTGCGATAACGAGATATACAAAGGATACAACAGTCGTGATTGGCAATTAACTGCGCCGATTTATTATTTTCAAGGTCCCCACGATCCGGCGACCCCATTAGCAAGCGCTAAATACCATTTTGATAATCAAACCAGCGCCAAAAGATATTTTATATTAACCAGCGGTGCTGCCCATAATTCCCTGACCGCTAGTTTGAAAGTTTTAGGTTGTAGTCAAAATATCTGGTACGCAATCGATCGCGATCCGAAAGTACTTCAGTCCGCGATCGATTCATGTCGCTGGGATATAGAACTTAATATCCAACCGCCTGATCGTCGTCCTCATGACAACCGCAATCATCGTGGTCTTGGCTTCCATTATCATCCGGCAAAGAATCCAACGCAGCTTTAGATATATCGTAGTGACTTACTAAAGATGGTTTTGTTGCTTCGGCCGCCGCCTTAACATCCGCATCCATACCTTTTTCCATTTCTTTATCAGCGGCCTTGATGTTCATTTTATGAACCATAAGATTAAATTTTAAAAATCTTTTATCCCAATTGGTCATATCTTTCGAAAAATATTCCAACGCTTTTTTTCCGAACTTACAGACTTCAGTAGGAAGAGTAACGCCTTTGGCAGTAGCTAACGCATTTAACACAGCTAAGTGAGCAGTATGGTCAGCAACTAACATTGCCCCAATTTCTTTAACGTTTGCATTGTCAGCATTCGTTAGTGCGTACTGCCCCAATTGGATTTCTAATAAGTCCGATTCTGCCGCCATCTTCATCCAATGGACATCCATTTTGTTAAGTCCAGCTGGAATTGGTTCATCACCAACTGATGCAATTGCACCATTACCCATCATTAAAACCATTATCATACCTAATACGTGCATTATTCTTTTCACGGTAAACTCCTTTTTACCTCCAGATAATTTTCGGATGCAGATACGGAGGCGTACTATCTGATGCCGCAGATATGCTATGCAACACGAAGACCACAAATTTTAGAAACTTGTACTGAGGATTTTTTGAACTTGCATATTAAAAACCGGCTTTTCCAAACTCTTTCAAACCGGTGTCACTAAACTAATCGCAATGTCTGCATATCAATATTCATTCAGGTAACCAACTTGCTGATTGGCTATTAATCTAAATCACACTAAGTTACTTTCTATGAAACAAATCACATTTATTTTCGCTAAAACTGCATTGCTGTCGTTACTCGCCTTACCAACCTTTGCCAAAGTCCAGAAGGTCGAACTTGTACAAGAGTTTACGCCGAAGTTAACCAATGGTACTGGTGATCTATATATTCCGCTTCCCCAAAAAAACGTTAATTACCAAAAAGTTCTAACTCAAGAAATAACCGGGAACGCGACAACCGTGAAAACAGAACGCCAGTCGATTGATAAAAATAAAGACAACGATATCGAAGTCCTACACCTACACTGGGAAAAAGTGGAAAAGCCCATCGCTAAATTAATTCAAACAATTGAAAAACCGATTTTGTAATTTCTTCCAAATTCTGTGACAAATTTCATTTTTTTAACTGATTAAGTGAGTTATTGAACTCCTTGTTTACTTTTAAATTTGAATAGTAAAAAAGTGTGA
>JAZKJI010000026.1:0-7261 GCA_040384405.1 Bdellovibrionota bacterium | reverse complement strand
ATAAATCAAAAGTAGATCATTTTCTAAAGCCAACCGAACATGTGCAGACCGACGGAATTGTGCAAGAGACTGCAAATAAAATTACAAAGGGCATCACCGACCCGGATAAAAAAGCCCAAGCCATCTATGATTGGATTATTGATAATACTTTCCGTGATGCTTCAACCCGTGGATGCGGCTTAGGTGATGTAAAAGGAATGTTACTGACGGGCAATCTAAAAGGAAAGTGTGCTGATCTAAATTCTTTATTCGTAGGTCTCGCCCGCGCGGCTGGAGTTCCCGCGCGCGAAGTATGGGGATTACGAGTTGGACCCTCAGAATGGCAAACAATTCTGGGTAAAGAAGGTGATGTGACAAAATCCCAGCACTGCCGGGCCGAGTACTACTCCAAAAACAAAAAAGCATGGATAGCGGTCGACCCCGCCGACATCAGAAAATTAGTGCTTGATGGAAAATTCGAACTTGAATCCAAAGAAGTCCGCGACATGCGAAAAACATTATTTGGAAAATGGGAAGGCAATTGGGTCGCCTACAACTATGGTCGCGATTTCCAACTGCCCGGCCAAAAAGAAACACTAAACTATTTTATGTATCCCCAGCTGGTAAGTTCAAAATACGCCCCCGACGGAATGGATCCGGTCGAAGTGCAGTATTCGATCACCAGTAAAGTAATAAACAAGTTATAAGTTTAGCTTATTGAAATTGAACTGTTGGAATCATCATCCCGCGAGTTCCACTGCCGTCACACGCCCCGCAATCATCAGCTGGAGATGCTGGTGCGCCATTAGCGATACTTTGATCCAACGCAGTCTGAACCATATCACGGTGACTAATTAAAACAGGAAGGGTCTGAGTAGCAGCAGCCACTACTTCCACATCTTTATTAGAAGCAATAACAGCGTTAGTAGCGTCTATATTTGCTTGATGAGCTTTAATATTAAAATTTAAAAATTGGCGATCCCAATTAGCATTATCAGCGGTGAAATAGTCGACAACTTTTTGTGATTGTGCGTTTACCAAAGGACTAATTACTAAACCTTGAAGCCCAGCAAGTGTCTGCATAGTTTGTAGATGTTCGGTATGATGCAAGATCAGCATTTCCGCCATTTGAGTGATGGCACCACTATCCGCATTTTTTAGTGCTAACTGCCCCAATTGAATTTCTAACATGTCCGATTCTGCCGCCATCACAACCCAGTCATCATCAATTTGATCACGTGAATTCATCAGTGGACTTTGTGGTACATTTGCAGCAACCGAAGCGTGTCCTGCGAATAAAATCATTGCGACGCTGAAAATTTGCATCATGCGTTTCATAACTAAACTCCCTTTTACCCCCAAGTGATTAAATGGTTAGCAGATACGGAGGCGCATTATCTGAAGCCATGTCCTCAACAATCCAACCCGAATACCAAATAAAAAAAAGCCCCGAATTTCTACAGGGCTTTCAAAAATTTCTTTAAATAATCATCTGAAAAAATCGCGATCGAGTGACCGCAGATTAAATTATTGCTGACCACCGCTGCCACCGTTGCTGTCGACAAACGCTTTAAGTTTGTTCGACCGGCTTGGGTGACGAAGTTTACGAAGCGCTTTTGCCTCGATTTGACGAATACGTTCCCTAGTAACGTTAAAATCCTGACCCACTTCTTCCAAAGTATGATCAGACTCTTCCCCGATACCAAAACGCATACGAAGGACTTTTTCTTCCCGAGGAGTTAACGTTGAAAGAACACGGCGCGTTTGTTCCGCCAAATTCAAATTCACGATAGCTTCAGCAGGATTGATAACCTTCTTGTCTTCGATAAAATCCCCTAAGTGAGAATCCTCTTCTTCACCCACCGGAGTTTCTAAACTGATTGGTTCTTTCGCAATTTTTAAAACTTTACGAACTTTATCAACCGGCATGTCCATTTTCTCTGCGATTTCTTCTGGCAAAGGCTCGCGCCCTAATTCCTGAATTAAATAACGAGAAGTACGAACAAGCTTATTAATAGTTTCGATCATATGAACTGGAATACGAATCGTACGCGCCTGATCGGCAATCGCACGAGTGATCGCCTGTCTGATCCACCAAGTAGCATAAGTAGAAAACTTATAACCACGTCTGTACTCAAACTTATCAACGGCCTTCATCAAACCGATGTTTCCTTCTTGGATTAGATCCAAGAATTGAAGACCACGATTTGTGTATTTTTTAGCGATAGAAACCACTAGACGTAAATTTGCTTCAACTAGTTCAGATTTTGCAGCATCTGCTTCTCTTTCACCCTTCCAGATCGCGGTGTAAGTTTCTTGGATCCAGCGATAGTTCATCTCTGTATCAGAATCTAGGCGCTTAAGCTTAACGTCTGCTTCCTGAGCCTCGGTCACATAGGATTTAAACTTATGATAGTTTAAACCAGTGTCACGAGTCGTTTTCTGCATTTCTTTTTCGTTAGTTTCGATAACTTTCAGACGCTCGACCATTTGGTTGATGTCTTTATTGAAAGTTCGTTCCTGACCATCTTTGATCCGTTTACGTAATGTGGCCATACGGTTAACTAAGTTTCTGAACTTAATAACGACACGGTTGATTGTCTTACGGTTAAAGTTGATCGACTCGAAATTAGCCATCAAACCTTCGTTAACGACGCCAAGCTCTACTAACGTTTGATTTCGTTTGTCGTTTGGAACATCTTCTCGGCGTAAAATTTCAAAATGTTTTTTCGTGGCATTTTGATATTCAGTTACACGTCCGATCAGTTCATGAATTTTATCGATGTATTCTTGTTCGTTGTATTGAGTGTCTTCATCTTCAAGGCCACGGAAGATCGCCTTAACTTTGATACGTCCTTCATCAAGACGTTTACCAAGGTTAATAATTTCCCAGGTACCAAGTGGCGACATTAAAATGGCGCGAACGATTTCTCGCTCTCCTTTTTCAATACGTCGAGCGATCTCTACTTCCCCTTCACGAGTCAGTAAAGAAACGGATCCCATTTTACGTAAGTATAAACGAACCGGGTCATTACCCTTAACGTCTTCGCTGTCGACCTTTTCGTCTTCATCTTCGTCGTCTTCGTCTTTTTCTGGATCACCTAGGAAACCAGATCCACCTTCATCAGATTTTTCTGCTTCAACTTGATCGATGATGCTGACGCCGGCTGCTTCCAATGCTTGCATGAATCCATCAAGAACAGAAGCCGCCAAAATTTCTGGTGGAAGAAGTTCGTTAATTTCTTCGATGCTCAATTTTTCTTTTTCTTTTGAAACGCGGATGATTCTTTGAATCTCTTCCTTCATCAAAGCTTCTTGCTCTGGAACGGTTAAAACTTTTCCGGGTTCGTATGTCGGTGTGGGAGTACTCATATTCACACAGCTCCTTTGGCCGATTTAGATAACAAAGTTATTTCAATTTGAATTTGTTTTAAGCGTTCCCATTTTTCTGGAGACTCTTGTAGTTGAAGATCTTGTGCGAGGCTTTTTAATTCTTCACGAAGATGATTTTCTTTAAGTCTTTTGACGATCATCGTGAGTATCCCAACGCTTCCATTTTCATTTTCCTCATCCTCTACAAACAGAAGATGGGGCTTATCTACTTTATTCACAAATTGACTCACGAGCCTATCAAAACGTTCGGGTGCTTGTCTATCTGCATCGAGTATCTCTTGGAAAAGTTTCTTTGCATCTCCCTCTGACATCAATGACAACGCTTTCTCCTCGAGAAAGTAGTTCATGTTGGCACGGGATTTGAGTGCATACGCTACAAGGCTCGCTTCCGCTTTGGTTGCTTTTGATAGTTTGAAAACACTTTCTTTAACTGCATTTTCCCCAGTGGAAATTGCATTCACATTTTGATTCGGAACATTTGTTGATGATGAAAAATTTTTCGCGCTAGTAGTCGAAGTTCTTGGCCCCGAACTTGCTGAAGACGAAGTGCCTCGAAGTGCTTCCCGCACCCACTGCGGCTCTAACGATAGTCGTGATGCCACAGTTTTCAAATATAAATCCTGAAGTCTTCGGTCAGTCACACTAATCAAGAGCGGTGCCAAGCGATCTAAGATGGCGATCTTATCTGTCTGACCTAAATTTTTATTTCCGATCCAACGATTCATGATCAACACAAACAGATCAGAAGCTTTCAGTAATTCATTTTCTAGAGTATCTAGTCCGTATTTTTTAACGAAGTCATCGGGATCAAGTTCCTGAGGCAAAATGATTCCCTTGGGATGAAATCCTGCCTTTAATAAAATTGGCAAGGACCGCTCTGCCGCCGTGATCCCCGCCTGATCACCATCCAAAAGCAGGTAAATATTCTTAGTCAGGTTCTTTAATTGATGCGCATGATCTTCGGTCATGGCCGTACCCATAATTGCCACAACTGGCTTTAAACCCGCTTGGAACAAGGAAACCAGATCCATGTACCCTTCAACGATGATGGCCCGGTCTTCTGACCGAATGAACCGCGCGGTCTCGTTAAGGCCATAAAGGATTCGGGATTTTTGGAAAACCGGGGTTTCCGGGGAGTTTAAATATTTAGGCGTTCCTTCGTTAATGATGCGGCCACCAAACGCTACAACGTCACCGCGTTTATTGCTGATTGGAAACATCAAGCGGTCGCGGAACAAATCAAAGAACCCAGTCCCCGATTGTTTAGCCCGGATCAGATGGGCTTGAAGAGCCACTTCGGAAGGGATTTTCTCGCGTTGCAGTTCTTCCGTTAACTTTGACCACTCTTGCGGGGCATATCCAACTTTGAAGGTCTCGAGCGTTTCAGGTAATAATCCCCGGGATTCGGCGTAAGCCCTTGCGTGGGCTGCTTCCGGAGATTCCAAGAACTGGCGCCTAAAAAATTGAGCCGCTAAAAGGTTTGCTTGGGTAATATTTTTTTTCTTACGATTTTCTAATTCTTCGCGGTCATTGGTTTCAGTTCTAGGAAGCTCGATGCGGGCCCGCTCTGCCAAAAACTCTACCGCTTCGGCAAAGCCCATTCCCTGTTGATCCCGAAGAAAGGTAAAAAGATTTCCGCTCTTACCGCACCCGAAACAGTGATAAACTTGTTTTTCTTCTGAAACCGAAAAGCTTGGCGTTTTTTCCACGTGATCGGGAAAAGGACACCGGCCCATCAAGCCACGGCCCGAAGGTTTCAAAATGGTATGCTGACCAATAATTTCAACGAGGTTATTCGCCTCGGAAACCCGGTCGATAAAGTCTTGCGAAAATTTCATCGGCCTACTTTAGGATAAATTTGCTCGAACGGCGTCGCTGATAAGTTTGTTGTCAGCAGCTCCGCCTGATCGGGCCATAGTTTCTTTCATTACGGCACCCATGTCTTTGATGGTTTTGGCGCCCGTGCTGCTGATGACTTCTTTCACTAATGCCTCAACTTGTTCTTTGGACATTTGCGAAGGTAAATAGGTTTCTAAAATTTTTAATTCAGCTGTCTCTTGATCAACAAGATCCTGACGAGAAGCTGCAGAATATTGCTCGATGGATTCTTTTCTTTGTTTAACTAATTTTTTCAAGACGACCATGACGTCATCACCACTGATCGGCTCTGGCCGCAGTTCGATTTCACGATTTTTCACTGCTGCTTGCAGGAATCTAAGAGTGTTAAGTTTGATCGTGTTTTTTTCTTTCATTGCGACTTTAACGTCGTCCATGATTTTTGTTCGAAGATCCACAGGAAAGCTCCTATCAGAATTTTTTGGCGGTTTGACTTTCAGCTTCGTTGGGTTTTTTTACCTAAGCTGACTAAAATAAGGCCCCTCTTGCGAGAAGCCTTACTAGAATTACATTTTTGGACTATTCACCCTTACGACTTTTTTTCAAAGCGCGCTTACGGGCAGCGATGGATTTTTTCTTAAGTCGTACACTTGGTTTTTCAAAGTGTTCTCTTTTTTTAACTTCGGAAAGAATGCCAGCTTTTTCGCAGGATTTCTTAAACTTACGGAATGCAGATTCAAAGCTTTCGCCGTCTCTGATTCTTACTATTGCCACAAAAATCACCTGCCTCTCAGCTGTGGGCTTGATCAAAACTTGCTATAGACGGAAACGCCTTTTACACGGTAAAAGGTGTGACCAAAATTTACGCAAGAGTCGTTTTATAACAAAATTAAACGCTTCTTGGGAAGGGAACGGGCAAAATAGATGCAGCGCGAAACTAAAGACCATGCATACTATATGAAAAAAGCCCTTCGGTTAGCCCATTTGGCAGCCCGTTTAGGAGAGGTCCCCGTCGGAGCCCTCCTAGTTAAAGACGGAAAAATCCTATCGGTAGGGTTAAATCTTAAAGAGAAAAACCGAAATTCCTTGGATCACGCAGAACTTATAGCCCTAAAAAGGGCTTCAGATCGACTTGGTGCCTGGAGACTGGAAGGTTGCACCCTTTACGTAACGCTTGAGCCATGTCCTATGTGTGCGGGTGCTTTGGTTCAATCCCGAATCGGGCAATTGATCTATGGAGCGACCGATCCCAAAGCGGGGGCAGTGATGTCGCTTTACCAAATCACGGCGGACCCACGGTTAAATCATCGGATCGAAGCCATCGGTGGAATTATGGATGTTGAATGCGGACAAGTGCTGAAAGATTTTTTCAAGCACAGACGCTCGGAAAATAAGCAAATTCCATAGTTAGATACTCAAAATCACTTCGGAGTATCGTTAAGCTTATTCGAAGTAAAATCCTTACCATTAAAAGTAAAGATCATAGGCTCGTTCTCCATCACCGTCGTTAAGTGAATCGCACGTCCCCAGATTTTAAACATGTTCTGCATTGTCGCAGTCATGTAATCCGGTTGCATATCTATTCCCTCGTGCAAGTGATGTAAGTGAAGTTCACCGCGATTATCAAAGTTTGCATTTTCAATATGAATAATCGGTTGCCCGAAGTTCGTCATAAAAAATAATAACTTTGCTTTGATCGCTTTAAAGTCAGAGGTATCAACTTCGAATTTATTTGTGCGCTTATTAAATTTATAAACGAATAACTTATTAGCGACACAAAATTCTTCCGTTAAAAATTCATCGATGAAAGTTACATCGTTATAGATCTTTCTAACTTCGAAAATTTTCTCTCGTCCTAATCCTGTTTTTTTATTCCAATGTTTTCGCTCGCGAATATCGTCGCAATTTTCCCAGTCACGGCCGAATTGACCCTTATCCCAGCGCTCTTCGATATTACGAAGTAATTCGATTCCAACTTTGTAAGGATTAAATCCATTTGGAGCCATTGCCATTGTTCCACTGTGGTGGTCGGCGAAATCAATGATCTCTGAAT
>JAZKJI010000025.1:3739-14527 GCA_040384405.1 Bdellovibrionota bacterium | reverse complement strand
CTGTGCTTCGAAAACGACATCCGTTGATTAACTTTGTATAAAACCCAAGCAAAGAATTCTGGCGATTTGCGTAAACAAAGTGCTGCTTAATTAAGCATCATCAATTTTCATTACCGATAAAACCTGCAGCCCACGCGGGTTTGAAAAGAATCTGCCTGTTTTGTGGTATTCACCTCAATGTTGATAACTTTACTTTTCGAAAATTGAAAAAAATTAGGAGAGTGATTTTTTCTCCACACTGTTTTGATTTTTCAAATTTTTCTAAACTGCACGAAAAGTAGCGCTTCTATTTTTGTGTTGATCTTAAAAGTGGGCGTGAATAGGATTTGAGGTGAAAACGATTTCATTAGTTTAGATTTAAATAAGTTTAAGGCTTATAAAAAAAACAAGGTTACAGAAATATAACCGCAACGAAAGGAACACACATGAAAACATTATTGGCTATTGCAGCTCTGACAGTTGTGTCAGCTTCTGCATTTGGCGGAGTAGAACTTAAGTATCGTGGCGATTACTTAAGCACTCCACGTTATACAACTAGAGCAGTCGGAACAGACGAAGCTGCACGCTCTGAGTTTCGCGGGAACTACGCTAAGTTAAACGCGAACGGAAAAGTTGGCGCTGCTGAAGCAAAAGTTGCTTTGAACCTTCTTGGTTACACCGCTGCTGGTGCTTTATCTGCAGGAAGCTTTGTTGATTATCTTTATATCTCTCAGCCTATCGCTGACGGAATGACTTTCCACGCTGGTAAAATCGAGACTTTCTTAGGTGGTATCGAAGGAGCTCAAGACACTTTAGGTAACGTTTACCTAAATTCTTTAGCTAACTGTGGTTATGCAGGTTACTACGCTAACGCGGGTGTGGTTCGTGCAACTACTGGTGGAGCAGCATTTTCTGGTGGAACAGGCGCTTGCTTGAACACAGCAACTAATGCTCACGGTGTTGGTTTCACATACAACTACGGTATGGGTCAGTTAGACGTTATCGCTACGAATGACTCGAATAACACTGCTGCACAAGGTGCGGCTGCTGCGAATCCGGCTCAGATTAAGCATAATGTTGGTGTTCAATGGTCTGGAAGCTTCATGGATGGCATGATCAAACCAGCTATCGGTTACGCTAAAGGATCTGCAGATGCTGCCGGTGCTAATAGCATTAACTACGACAACGAACACATCAACGCAGGTTTCGACATGATGTGGAATGAATGGGGCTTCACACTTGAGCACCTTTCAAACGCGAACACTGAAAAAGGTACTGGCGTAGGCGCTGAAGACAAAGATAAAGTTACTTCAACTTACCTAGCTGCTTCTTTCAAAATGGATGCTTGGAAACCTTTCGCAAAATACGAAATGTCTAAGTTGTCTGACGAAGAAGCTGGTGCTTCTGCTGCAGCAACTAGCTTTGACCGCACTGGTATGTCTCTAGGTGTTGAGTGGACTCCACGCGCTGGCGAAGCAATGTCTTACCATGTTGCTTACTTGAACACTATGGACAAATACGGAACTACAGTAGCTAACTCAGTAGGCGATGTTACTTTCGTTCAGTATGTTGCTGGTATGAGATTCTCTGCTGACCTTCTTAAGTAATTAAGTAGGATCATCACTGATCTGAAAGAAGCCTCCGCCGAAATGCGGGGGCTTTTTCTTTTTTTAAGTGACGCAAAAATTTGTTTTTCGAGAAAAATTTTATTTCGTGAATCTAAATTTCCGGGGCATTTTTGGAAAAAATCGCTTTAGATATTAGATTGATGTAATTGAAGTGTAGGAAAAACTTGTTACTGGACTCGACTTACTCCAAAATGAAAAACGTATCAAGATTTCTAATATCGATTATTCGATACTATCCATGCTCGAAAGTAGGCTATGGCAGAGAATAAAATTACGAAAAGTAGTACCGCGGAATATTTTGCCAAGAACCTCCAACAGGTGGGGTTTTCATCCCCTTTAAAAGCTGTATTAACAACTTTGAAAGAGGCAGTAGATAATTCCTTGGATGCTTGTGAAACATCAGGAATTTTACCTGATTTGGAAATTGAAGTAGTTAAAGCTGGCGTTGGTTCAACAAAGAACAGCGATCAAATTCGTATTGCCGTTGAAGATAACGGACCTGGGATTGAAACCGAAGATCTAGCAAAAGTTTTCGGAGAGTACTTAGCTTCATCTAAATTCGGACGTGGACAGTGTTCGCGCGGTCAGCAAGGTATCGGTATTTCGGCAGCCACTACGTGGGCGCAAATGACGAATGCACGCGGAGTGATGGTCGTCAGCAAAACTAAAGGCATGAGAAAAGCGGTTAAAGCTCAGGTCGATGTGGATATTAAATCTAATACCGGAATTATTAAAAATAAAGAAACGATCGAATGGGATAAGCCTCACGGAACTCGTGTCGAGTTTTTGATGGATGGCCGTATTCAGCTTAATGGTGACGGTGGTCTTCTGACTTATTTAGAAGGAACAATCCTGGTTAATCCGCATTTAACCGTAAAATATAAATTAAGCGAAAATGAGTGGGTAAATGTTGAACGCGTTAGTCATTCCGTTCCGGAAATTCCGGAAGCAACATTACCCCACCCTCATACTTTTAAGTTGGGAGAGTTCATCACTCACTCAACACTTTTTGGTAAAACAACCTTAAGCAAATTTTTAAAAACCGGGTTTTCCCGAATTAATGATCAAGCGTTAAAGGATTTTACTAAAAAAGGCCTGCCAAATAACTTATTGGAACGTTCTATTACCGCGCTTAAGGACGAGGACTTCAAAAAAGTTTTCTCTGCGGTTCAAGATACGGAATTAATGGCACCTTCCACGAAATCTGTTTTAACTGTGGGTGAAGAGTCATTATCGAAATCTATTCAGCGTCTGGGTGAAACGGATTTCTTTTCCGTGGTGACCAGAAAACCTACGATCTGTGATTTTAAACCGGTCGTGGTCGAAGTTGCATTAGCGCGCTTTAAAGATCGCCGGATGGAAGCAGACGAACCAGTTCAATTGCTTCGATTTGCTAACCGCGTACCTTTGCAATTTGATAAATCAGGATGTGCGATTACCTGGGCGATCGAATCCGTTAATTGGAAGTCTTATGGATTAGCACAGCCAAAGGGAAGCTTACCCCTTGGTCCTTACGTATTTGCGATCAGTGTAACATCGCCATTTATTAAATTTAAAAATGCATCGAAAGAAACAATTGATGCTTCTGAAGAGTTGGTTGAAGAAATCAGACGGGCAGCTCAGCAAGCCGGGCAAAAATTAGCCCGTCATATTAATAAAGAATTTAAAGAAGCAGACTTAGAAAGAAAACTTTCCCATATCGAACAGTTCGGTCCGATCTTGGTGGATTGCTTAGCAAGAATCGTGGGCGCAAATGATGCCCGTAAGACTCGTGCGGAAGCCGGCCTTAAAAAATTATTGGGACGTGATTCGCAAGCTGCCATCGAACAATTAGAAGTGGCTGAGAGTAAGTTAAGCGCCCAAATGAAGCGCCAAAATAAAAATGCTCATGATGCTGAAGAGGCAGGGCTCGTTGACGAAGGAACCCCTGAATCTCCGGAAGAACCGATTATTCCGGAACGTCATAAGAAAAAAGCCGACGGTGCGATTATTTCCAAAAAAACCAAAAATGCAGCTTTAGCTAAAGAAGAAAAAATCCAAGAGGCAAAAGCACATCGCGGAACCACTAAGGGAACTGAAAAACAGACTGAGTTCCCGATGACTACAGAAAAAAAGGCTGATTCTCGCGGTACCGAGAAGAAAGCAGATGCTCGTGGAACTGAAAAAAAGGCTGACCGCGGGACCGAAAAGAAAGCAGATGCTCGTGGTACCGAGAAAAAAGCTGATATGCCAAAAGGAACTGCGAAGAAGACTTAAGATCTAAGTCTTCAGCGAAAGTGAAGAGGCATCTTTAATAGATGCAAACTGGAATAAGCGGGTCACCGTTTAATCGAAAGAAGAATGAAATGGCAAAATTATTAAGTGTAAGAAATTTAAAAATTAATATTCCTGACGAAGCCCGAATCCTTGCGGAAAAAATGTTAAAGGATTTGGAAAACTCGAAACGGCCGGTTCTAGAAGCGGTAAAAACGTCTTTAGATAACTCTTTTTATAACTCTAAAGTTGGTTACCTGACCCCGGGTGATAAAAAAGTAAGAACTGAATTAAACGTATCCTCAGTTCAGAAACTAGCGCGCGTAGTTTTCATGCTGGAAATCCTGTTGCGGAACTTAAAGATCGGTTCGGTGAATACGAAAAGGGAGTTGTACTATATCTGTAAGGGTTTGATCCGCGGAAACAAACGATACGCACCCCTTGATTTCGAAGATCAGAATGAATCCGATACAATCATCGATTTCATCGGGGACATGTTAGAGGTTTACCGGGAAGAATTAAATTGTTTCGCCAATGATCGTGGTGGACAGACCTATTCTCAAAACTTGGTCGTAACTGAAACGTTAACTGACGGTGAAAAAGCGACGGTTGATTTATCGGCACTTGGAACTTCTCCGTTTACTCCAAAAAACAAACCGCAAGCTTTGCGGTTAAAGGCAAAAAAGAAAGTCGATTTCTGTCTGGTTGTGGAATCAGAAGGTACGGCGAATACCCTGGTGACGATGGGTTTTACAAAGCGAAACAATTGCATCTTGATGGGTGCCCAAGGGGTTCCATCTAATGCTGTTCGTGGATGGTGTAAACTTATTCAAGATGAACTTGCGGTTCCAATGTATTTCTTCGGGGATCTGGATGCGTACACAATGCAAAACATTTTCCGTACGCTAAAAGCCGGTTCAGCAGCATCGCTAATCAGAAATTCAAATTTCAGTGCTCCAGATGTTAAATTTTTGGGTGTATTGCCTGAAGATGTTAAACGATACGATTTACCTCACTATAAAGTTCGCGAAAGTGATCCGGTCGAAGCTCGCGCTTTAAAGAAAGCAAAAGATGCTTTAGAAAACGATCCGTTTTTCTTAGATAAAAAGAATAAGCGCCTAGCGGATATCTTACGTTGGTTGATCAAAGAAAAGATTCGTTGCGAGCAGCAAAGTTTCTTCTCGGTTGATCCTAACGATCCGATCATGACCGAAAAGATTATTTTGGAAAAAATCGCTAAGGGCTATTACGTCTAGCGATTTAGTTCGCAATAATAGGAATCTTAACTTTAGATACTTAGTTCGGGAAAGCAGTTTTAAAAGTTCCCACGCCGATCTGATTTTTCAGAAGTCCGATCGCATAGCTATCATTTCTCATAAGCGTTTCTAGATCGCGGCCCTTTTGATCAACATAGTTGTTAATGTCTTCAACGGCTTTTATGTCATTGGCGTCCTTAAGGCCGATAGCTCCAGACATCATTAAAATCGCAGTCACAGAACCCATTTGATCAAGAGTCGAGAAGCCGCTCTGATTTACGAGCCAATCGCTATAGATTGGAAAGATGCTTCTGCCGTCCGACAACTGCGTCGAATAGCAGGTGTACGGCGCCATAATTAGCATCTGCGGAATATCCAGCACGTTTTTAAGACAAGCTTTTTGAAGTTCCGATCTTTTAGGTTCTTCAAAATAATTAAGCAGTATAAGCGCCGTGTTCGCTTCAGAAGTGTTTGCTGAAGAAGTCAGCTCTTGTTCAATTTCTCCCTTAAGAAAAGCATCAAATTTCAATGGCCTGCCGATTGCCAGCGAAAGGCTCATCAGGTTTCTAAACATTTGCATGTTCAGTGAGCCCTTATGCTTTCCTTCTTTTGCAAACATCAACGCCAGTGCCTTTTGCTCATAGTCCGATCCGATAAGACGAATAAAAAGGCTCAATGCTGGCATTAAGCGAACATCGTCAGAAGGCCTTCGCAAAACACTTCCAAAATCTTCCACCTCAGGTTCAGGAAGTTTACTAGATACGCGATTTAGTTCTTTCATATCTGTTGATTCATTAACCGCTAAAAGCGCAGTGCCGACAGTTTTCTGAATATAATTATTGAGTTCCCACATCGCGGTCGCTTGATTCATATTTTCAAAAAATGCGCTTCCAGTTCCGTCTTTAGAAGGCATCGTTCGCATGCTCTTAACCAGCCCAATTACTTTTTTCGTTTTCAAATCAACGAGTGGTCCGCCGCTGTTTCCAGGAATTACCACGCCTTGAAAGCGAATGGAGACATCTTCTAGTCCGATGGGTTTTGCTTCAGCAAAGTGAAGGCTGGCCCCGCCCGGGTGTCCAATGACCGTATGAGTGGAACCGTCAGAGTTTTGATCAATTGCCGGAGGCGAAAGTTCCAGTTCCAAATAATCAACTTGTTCGCCTGGCTTTAATTTTACCTTGATGAGCGCAAAATCGTATTGCTCACTGTCGTGGGCGAGCACTTCAAAATCTGTGTAGGACTTCACGGTTCCGTTTTTGTGAAAACCCGTAACGATTTTGTACCCGGGACATTTGCGCTCAACACACGCCACAACCGGTACGACGTGTTCATTAGTAAGAAACAAACCGTCTTTAGAGATGAAGAATCCTGTTCCACTTGCGCCGCTTGCTGCAAACACTTTCGCTACTGCTTTGCTGAGTGCCTGAAGTTCCGTAGGCGCCAGCGATATTGGTTTCGGAAGACTCTTGATACCAACAGATTTATCAACGGCGATGATCTCGGGAATTTTGATAACTTCTTTTTCGCCTGGAACCGTGACCGGTACCTCGACTATTTTTACTTCGGGAACCGTCACAACTTTCGTTTCCGTTTTAGTTCCGCAAGCGCTCATCAAAAGCGACAAAGAAATGATCAAGCCTGAAATTTTTGTATCTGAAATGCGCATAAACCCGCCCTCTATGGTAAAGGCTGAGTAGTATTCAAAACTCGCGCCGAAATTGGAAAATCGAAAATAGAGGAATTTTGCTGCACAAATTTGGCGGACAGAGAGAGATTCATTCGACCCATCCTGGGTCTCACCCCTTCGGGGCGGCTTCGCCGTGCAAAAAGGCCGTCGTGGCCTTTTTGTCGAACTCAACTCGCTTTGCTCGAGAGTACGGATTATCGTCAGCGCTCTTCGACAATTTAAAAAAACCATCCCTCTGGGATGGCTTTTTTAAATTGGCGGAGAGAGAGAGATTCGAACTCTCGTTAGGGATTAACCTAAACACGCTTTCCAAGCGTGCGCCATCAGCCACTCGGCCACCTCTCCGTTTTTTGAGGAACTAAAACTTAAAAAGTTTTGTTTGAAAGCGATTCGAAATTAGCATTAAGGATTTGGTGCTGTCTATGGAAATGTGGGGCGCTAAGGGCTTGGAATTAATTAGTTTTTTGCATAGAAAAAGGGGCGGTCACAACCTTTCGCCCCTTTTGCCAGTTTGTTGGACTTTTGTTGCTAACTTGTTGGCACCATAGGACCTCCTTGATTAATTCCTTTGGTTTTCAAATCCACACTGGGTTTCCGGATGCCCACGAGCGGACGAAGATGAAATTGATCTTTTGTTTTCTGGCTCACTACATGTTCCAACTAAGAAAGTGGACGGCTTTAACGAAATTTCGTTCGCTAAATTTATCGGAGTTAACTTTGGGGTGGCTCCCACGGCCACGCTCATCAAAGCTGTCAGTCCGAATGAAAATAATAATTGATAATAGGTTTCTCGCCACATTCGAGTCATAGCCTCCTCCTAAAACTTAAATGCGATAATGTTATTTTAAATTAACAATAACTTTAAGCTGGGATAGACACCTAAGGTGGACATCCCGCTTGAATGAAATAACAAATGTGAAATGAGCTTTTAGCTTTCTTCATATTAATATCCACTGTTGGGTGAATAGAATATTGTTTATGATTGCCTCTACTAAAAATATCGGGCGAAACGCATTTTCTGTCAAGAGGCCTATGGAAATTTTTTTTGAAATATAAATATTTAATTTTTAAGTATTTTTTTGAGACACGAATGTTAATTGTTTAATTCTAAACAAAAGTCGGGTCGATTATCGGAGCGAATTTTTTAATCAGCTGGCTCAAAAATCCATAGGTTTTCAAAGTGCCGAAAGGATCCAAAATTTGTCACTTCGGTCAGTCACTGTCTAGGTTCAATTTGTGTCGGCCAAGCTAGAAGGTGCACAGGCCATGGTGCAAAGGCTTGGGCATTGCACCTATCGCTTAACGTATGACAAAAAGCGTGCTGAAGCATCTAAACAAAACCCTAGTTCCATTGGTAAAAGTCATTGCCTTGGTAGCGATGAATTTTGTTGTCGTAACTTCGAATGCAACACCAGTTCAGCCGGTTGCTTCCAGCAAGGCCAATGAACTTTTCGACATGATCGCGATAGAATCACGGCAGGATTGGTACACTAAAGAAACAAAGACAACGATCAAGATTGAAGAATCACCGGAAAAATCGGTTCATCTTATTAAGCTATTGGAATCTTCTTCTGCCATCCCGAGTCTGATAGTTATTGGCTATGATAGAAATTCTGACTTAGCCGAACTTGTTAAGCGCAGTTGGGTAACGACGAAGGCCCTCAAAAAGAACCAAACAATGACTGTTCGGATTTACAGAGGAGAAACCTACTCGAATGCTTGGGTTTTTAGTGCCGCGATATGGATTATTGGCCCTGGCGGAGTTCCGGTTCAGCAAGGAAATTCAGAAAACTCCGAGTGGCAAATTATTGTATCCATGAAGCCAATCAAATTTGAAGACCAAATTAAAAAATCCGCGGTCATGTTACCTGCTTGTGTAGGAACTCTTGTAAGTAGACGAATTATAGTGACAGCAGGGCATTGCGGAGACGGAACCAACAGAACCGTCGAAATATGGAATCATGATCATACAATTAAAATGACCGGGCACTATGAACAACATCCCCAGTATCAACACGACTTTTATAAGGATATTACAAATTTCACCAGTACGGTTAACGACATCGCTATCGTACGCCTAGATGAAGATGCTCCGCTCTCACAGGAACTACAAATTGCCGAACTCGCGCCCGCAAATTCTCTGACGGTTAAACGTGAAGTCTTGATGGTGGGACGGCGAAAAATAGATTTTTTAAAGGCGTATCAAGGTACGGTAAGAAATTTTGAAGATCGCCCGGGACAAAACCGCGCCGTGATAGATGTGCGCCTCGGTGGACCATGTGCTACGGACAGTGGGGGACCTGCTTATGTTGTTTCCGACCGTCCTCAATTGGCGGGCGTGCTGTCTTACCAAACCGAGGGATATTGCGCTTTCGCGAATGCAGGAGTGACGTTGATATCACCGTACTTATCGTGGCTCGAGCAGGAAATTAAAAAGCCATAGTACGATTTAAGGACCCGCCTGAACGCCGATGTTAAAGCCACTTGTCTTAGGCAGTAAGTTTCCCCACAAATCCGTTAAACCAGTGTTAAAAAAATAAGGCGACATTCGCAGATTAACTCCGGTGCCCACCATTGGAGATGCCTCGGAATCAGTGGTCGATGTATTGTTAATGAATTGGTAGGCGCTCAGACAGCCGGCAAGACCTTCCTTACATATTCCCGCACTTCCGGGCATCCGCAACTTTGGATTTACGGTAATTGCACGTGGGTCTTGTCCCGTTGCGCTCTGCCAACTTGTTATGCTGGTGTAGATTGGTTTTATGGGTTTATCCACGCCATGTAAGAACCACATAATTTCGGGAGTGCCTGAAGAATAATAATTATTGCTTAAAAATTTAACGGACGAAACATCCGTACCTTGATTTCCGATCAATGGACTCACTCCATTAGTATTAGCGACGGAAAAAAATATATTATTCGCAACCAAACCATTCGGAGAAGGGCGTATGCCTTTTCCATTTGTGAACGTTATCCCCGGAGTTTTTCCAGGTTTTCCCAAGGGATCTTTGATTTTGGAAACATTGGTATAAATGGTATTGTTATATATTTGAAAGGGCATTGATTCGGTACTTGCGCTGACCGTAATTCCCGCAAACCATCCGTTACCAACTTGACCATCATTTTCACTGACGTTGAACCGAACTGTGTTTGGTCCCCAGATTCCACCACCGAAAAGTAAATATCCCGCTCCATAATTGTCATGACTATAATTAAATTCCATCACCGAGTTAGTAACATCTCTATCAAAATCAAAACCATTCCAATCACAACCTATTGTAGTGGGTCTGACTAGGGGACGAACATTGTAGGCCTCATTAAATTTAATTTTCACATTATTAGCACGGTAAGCCCAAATCCCTGCGGCTCCACCACACGTATTTACATTACCAGCTAAATCGTGAACCACATTTCGCTCTACCACTGCACCATCAGTCGCTTGTACGAGAATTCCATTTCCTAGAGTTCCGGAATAACCTTTTGGCTTTCCGCCGATATCAAAAACATGGTTTTCGCGAATGATAACGTTCGTAATATTTTTTGCGGTGCCGGCGCCGGTGTACCCGTTATCATCAGGACTTCCCGGCCCATCGAGCCCATGCAAGACATTTTGTATAACGGACAATTTGTTGATACCGGCGCTTGGAATACACCTGGATTCAACGCCAACTCCGGTGCAGCCGCTGACAAAAATTTCACCGCCGTAACCATAGGGATCATTCGTGTAAAATCCACCGATATCGCAACGTAAAACGGTAATATTTTTCATTAGGATATTTGTTGAGGAGTTTTCGATGAAAATTCCGTACGGTGCTCCGCCATTATTTCCGATAAGTTTACAGTCTTTAATAATTACACCACTTACACCAATTAACCTGATAGCTGCCGAAGTCCGACTGGCGCAATTAGTGTTAACGGTGAATTTGCCTAGGCCATAGGCACCAACTGTCACCGGATAAGCAGAATCTCCCGCGATGTGGTGCGA
>JAZKJI010000025.1:0-3729 GCA_040384405.1 Bdellovibrionota bacterium | reverse complement strand
CTGGAAAGGACGAACTACCTTTAAACAAGATAGCATCACCTGCTCGAAAATTTGATGAATTGACCTTATCAATAGTTTTCCACGGTTTTTCTTTTGATAATCCGTCATTTGCATCATTTCCTACTGGAGAAATATAGTAGGTTGCACCCAGGGCTGCTGAATCAAAAAATAAACTAAATACTAATGTTAGGCTGATGGAGAACAAGACAGCTCGGCCCCCGCAATTGCTTTTCATAAAGGTCCTTAATTTAGAGGCCATTTATTATAATTTAACACGTCCAACGCGATACCGGAAAACTGTTGATTACGGCGATCAATTTGAGTCGTGGCGTGACGGGCTTTTGATCTCGAGAAGCGATTCAAAGTAGCTTCTTAAGCTTTGGCATACACTCTGAAGTATTCGATCTTAATCGGAACCAAACTCTTTATAGGGCCCACTGAACCAAAGTGAGTGTGCCATTTTGAGGCATTGATACTGATATTTTACAAAAGGTCAGTACGTAATGCAGGCCTTACCAATAAGGAATGATTTATGAAAACAGCTTTCGGCCTTTGTTTAACACTACTGACTTTAGCCACCAGCGCCTATGCCAGAGTTGATTTTGATAACGCAAAATTGGCCAATGAAAAAGTCATGATTATGCTGAGCGAACAGAGCACTTGGTTATCAAGCGAGTTTTCAGTTAACTTAAATTCGATCCGTATTAACAACGGGAACGATAATTCTGATAGTCGAATGATGGCAGCTGGAAGCATTTACGACTATTTTGACGAATCATTTAGAATCGCGGGCCTTACTTTTACCAGTATTGAAAAGTCGACTGGCAGAACGGCAGCAAATAATTGCCGCCTCTCATTTGCTACCCAAAAGGCCCCCAAAGAAATCGTTGGAAATTTATTTGAAGGCCGAACAGATAGATACGTCGCAAATATTTACCAATGCTCGATTGCAATTGATGGTGACGTACACTATTCATTTAAAAGTTTACTTAACTACTGGTAATTTAAATTCCGCGGAAAATAATTGTAAACAAACTTTAGTATAAACACGAAGGATCGGTAGCTTTTGAAGATGGCGCGATATAACTCGGCGGCGTTGCGATATACGGGGGAAGCGGTGTCGACGGATTAAAAGTTGTCGACGTTATCGTAAAGCTCGCGGGATAAGTGTTGGTATTGGAACAGCTGCTTGTAGATAATAAATATCCCCCCGTAAATTGACCGTCATCGCAGGTAACTGAATATTCTACGGCACAGTTGGTTCCCTGTGTCGGTACTAACTGGTTAAATGTTCCAGTACAAGTTACTCCGGTTGGTGGGTACCAAAAATTTCCACCCATTCCACACTGACTATAATTAGAAATACAAAATCGACTTGGGGGCTGGGTCATTCCACCCGGCAATATTGCACATGCCCCCGTCATCGGAGCTGGAATTGGGCCTGGCCCCGGTCCCGGTGCCGCGCCACAAGTTGCGTTCAGTACATGCGGTTGGCAGGCATATCCATCTTCATCAGGCGCGGCTGCACCAGCACCTTGTTTTGTAAAACCCGTACATGCGGTTGCTGTCGCTTTACCTCCCGGTAAATCAACCCACTTATAACCAGCATTTGTTACATTCGTTTTTGCACCGCCCGAGCTCGCGTCGAAACGAATACAACCATCATAATAAGTACAAGTTGCACCGACCGCTGCAGGTCCACCTGTACAAGTCGAAGCGAAATGTTGAGTTGTAAAAATATCATCGCAAGGATTTGGCTGAAGCGGTAATGAACATGTAGAGGGAGGAATAGTTGTTGGAACTGGAGGTGGAGGTGCCGCTGCCGCCGCCCCACAAAGTCCATCGGGTGCCCATGAATTCATATATTGACCAACGGGACATCCCCAGGATTTGCAAATCGAAGTCACTAAGTTTGCTCCGCTTCCATTATAGGTCGGAATTGAAGATGTAAAGTTCGGAAGCCCTCCCAGTCCAGTGGGATCATTCTGATAACAAGAGTTTTGTAAAGGTTGGCATTGGGGTACTGGACTAACCCCATTAGAAAGAATATCAATTAATACTTGCGGTGGATTAATCGAACTTTCCAATCCTTCATTTGCGCAAAACGTTTGCGAGAAACATGAGGCAGCGATATTTGAAGCTGAAGTTCCTCCGGTGAGTGAAGTCATTAAAGAGTTTCCACAGGAAACATTCACGCACATCACTTGCGCCAAATTATCAAACGCACCCTTGCCACTATTGAAACTTCCCGGTCGATAAATTGGACGACCGAAACTATCCAGTCCTACCGTCAGAGTTCCTGCGGGACAGACCCAATCAAGTTTTTGACAAATAATATTTCCCTCTCCGCCAAAACCAATTGCGACCGTGCCGAGCGGACATCCCAAAAGGGCATTTTGAGTATTATCTTGAGTTTTATAAAGAGCGATTAATGAAGTTGGAATTATCACTCTATTCACTCCGACGGTTTTTAAAGCCATCGTATTAGTAGCTGCCGGAGCCGCGGTATCCTGAATAGTGTAAGTGATTTCTACTGACTCGGCTTGCTGGCAAGTAGCCTGCGGCATAAATGCTAAGGTCGGGCAAATTGCTTTGAAAGAAGCTGCGACGCTGAAACGGCATTGTGGATTGGGGGCAGTAGTTCCTAAACAAGGTTGACCCGTTTTAAAATTATAAAGTACTTGGTTTCCCCCGGCGGCCGGCACGTTAAGGTTAAGTGCGCCGGTCAAGGCAACTGGCGCAGTCGTCGTTGAAAAACTAGGTTGAAATATTACAAGTGGAAAATTTTGATCACCCACGCAGGCACTGGCTCCGACATTCCCAAGGATACACGAGGCGAATGCTGAATTGACACTTTGACGGGCCGACCAGTAAAGTGCGGCGGGGCTGGTGACTGCGCTATAAATTGTTTGTCCCACGGCATCCCGTGTTTCCATTACCGACGCTAATTTGCTGGATTTTTTTAATTGTTCAACACCGGTCATCATCGCGAATGCCATAACAGATACCAGCGCCGCTGAAACCATCACTTCAACAAGTGTCATGCCTGAATCACTAAACAGAATCTTCTTGAATTTATGGAAATGGTTTTGATGGTACACTTATCACCGCCGTATCGCATATTAACTGCCCCTGAGTTGGAGCAATTCCTGAGAGACCAGTTTTCGCATTTGTTGCGCAAGGCCCAGATGGTTGCACAACTACACATGCGATTTGATTCGTAATGGGTTGCCCGTCAATTGCAGGTGCCACAAATCCAAAACGTTGTATACCGCCCGAAACTACTGCACGACAATCGCTTGAAGCGCATTGCAACTGAATTCCTCCTCCGGGTGATCCTTGTGAAGCGACCGGAATTGCTCCGGTGGGACACATTTCTTTGAGACCTCCACAAATCGGATTTCCTTCGGCATCCAATCCGATTTGCCATTGATTGGCATCACACAATTTTACACCTAATGCTTGTGCACAGATTGGCGACTCGAATTGACTAGCGGTAGTAGGATTTACCGCGGTCACCGTCACATCGGGCCGAACATCAGTAGTGATTGATCCGCCAAGCATGTTTAGGTTACCTCCCGCAGGAGTACGGCAAACATCATAGTGGTCAGCTTTGCCGACGTGGGAAACTGACGCAAGATCTATTTCCGCCTGACCCGAAAAAGAACGAGACGTTATTCTTTGCTTAGATTGGTTGATTACAGTTCGTGATCTTAAACGATATTTTAT
>JAZKJI010000024.1:0-9754 GCA_040384405.1 Bdellovibrionota bacterium | reverse complement strand
GGTGGATACACTTCGATCATTTGCTTCCGAGGTAACTCGTGTGGCGAAAGAGGTTGGTACCGAAGGTAAACTAGGTGGTCAGGCAGACGTAAAAGGTGTGTCTGGAACATGGAAAGATTTAACAGATAACGTAAATGCGATGGCATCTAACTTAACAGTTCAGCTGCGTGACGTATCTAAAGTTGCTACCGCGATTGCGAATGGTGACTTAGGACAAAAGATCACGGTGGATGTTAAAGGAGAAATCCTTCAAATTAAGGACGTTATCAATAAGATGGTTGATCAGCTTTCATCTTTCGCATCAGAGGTAACTCGTGTGGCGAAGGAAGTGGGAACCGAAGGAAAACTTGGCGGACAAGCTGACGTAAAAGGTGTGTCTGGTACATGGAAAGATTTAACAGATAACGTAAATCACTTAGCAGGAAACTTAACTGCACAGGTTCGTAACATCGCGAAAGTAACAACGGCGGTTGCGAAAGGTGACTTATCACAAAAAATCACGGTTGATGCGAAAGGTGAAATCTTCGAGTTGAAGAACACAATTAACGTCATGGTGGATCAGTTAAATTCATTCGCAGCAGAGGTAACACGGGTTGCGAAGGAAGTGGGAACCGAAGGCCGACTTGGTGGACAGGCGGATGTAAAAGGGGTTTCTGGAACTTGGAAAGATCTAACTGATAACGTGAATTCACTGGCAGGAAATTTAACTGCACAGGTTCGTAATATCGCGAAAGTAACAACCGCGGTTGCGAAAGGTGACTTATCACAAAAAATCACGGTTGATGCCCGCGGAGAAATCTTCGAATTGAAGAACACAATCAACGTCATGGTGGATCAGCTGAATTCATTCGCAGCGGAAGTAACACGGGTTGCGAAAGAAGTGGGAACCGAAGGCCGTCTTGGTGGACAAGCGGATGTAAAAGGGGTTTCTGGAACTTGGAAAGATCTAACAGATAACGTGAACTCACTAGCAGGAAACTTAACTGCCCAAGTTCGTAACATCGCGAAAGTAACGACCGCGGTTGCGAAAGGTGACTTATCACAAAAAATCACGGTTGATGCTAAGGGCGAAATCCTTGAACTTAAAAATACGATCAACGTCATGGTGGATCAACTTAACTCATTCGCAGCAGAGGTAACTCGGGTTGCGAAAGAGGTTGGTACTGAAGGAAAACTGGGCGGACAAGCAGATGTAAAAGGGGTTTCTGGAACTTGGAAAGACTTAACAGATAATGTGAACAGTCTTGCAGGAAACTTAACTGCACAGGTTCGTAACATCGCTAAGGTAACAACGGCGGTTGCGAATGGTGACTTGTCACAAAAAATTACAGTTGATGCAAAAGGTGAAATCCTAGAGTTAAAAAACACAATTAACGTCATGGTGGATCAGCTTAACTCATTCGCAGCAGAGGTAACTCGGGTTGCGAAAGAGGTTGGTACCGAAGGAAAACTTGGTGGACAAGCTGATGTAAAAGGTGTGTCTGGAACTTGGAAAGATTTAACTGATAACGTAAATTTCATGGCCTCTAACTTAACAAAACAAGTACGAGGTATCGTTAAGGTCGTAACTGCGGTTGCGAATGGCGATTTAAATCAGAAGTTCGTACTAGAAGCAAAAGGTGAGGTTGCGGCACTTGCTGAAACCATCAACTCAATGACTGACACGTTAAGAACTTTTGCGGATCAAGTAACGACGGTTGCACGTGAAGTGGGTATCGAAGGAAAACTTGGAGCACAAGCACACGTACCGGGCGTTGCGGGAACTTGGAAAGATTTAACTGATAACGTGAATTTCATGGCATCAAACTTAACCATGCAAGTACGAGGTATCGTTAAGGTCGTAACGGCGGTTGCGAATGGCGATTTAAATCAAAAATTCGTACTAGAAGCAAAAGGTGAGGTTGCGGCACTTGCTGAAACCATCAACTCGATGACAGATACACTTCGAACATTTGCTGACCAAGTAACATCGGTTGCACGGGAAGTGGGAATCGAAGGTAAGCTGGGTGGACAAGCGAAAGTACCAGGAGCTGCGGGAACTTGGAAAGATTTAACGGACAACGTGAATCAGCTGGCAGGTAACTTAACCTCTCAAGTACGAGCAATTGCCGAAGTTTCCACTGCGGTAACAAAAGGTGACTTATCACGATCTATCACGGTTGAAGCGCAAGGTGAGGTTGCGGCACTTAAAGATAATATCAATCAAATGATCGGAAACTTAAAAGATACGACTCAGAAAAACTCTGAACAAGATTGGCTAAAAACAAACTTAGCGAAGTTCTCTGGAATGATGCAAGGACAACGAAGTATTACTTCAGTTGCTCAGTTGATCATGTCGGAATTAACTCCGTTAGTTGACGGCCAACAAGGTACGTTCTTCATGTTAGAAGCAGAAGGTGTAGAGCCATCATTGAATTTGATTGCTAGTTACGCGTTCACTGAAAGACGTGGGGTCTCTAATAAGTACCGTCTAAAAGAGGGACTAGTTGGACAATGCGCTTTCGAGAAAAAACGCATTTTACTGACTCATCCAAATGAGAACTACGTAATGATTAGCTCTAGCCTGGTTGAAGAAAGACCTAAGAACGTCATCGTTCTTCCGGTTCTGTTCGAGGGTGAGTTAAAAGCGGTTATCGAATTGGCTTCGATGAAGCCTTTCACTCAGAACTATATCAACTTCTTGGATCAGTTAATGGATTCCGTAGGTGTTATCTTGAACATGATCTCATCAAGTATGAGAACGGAAGAATTACTACAAGAGTTAAAAAGATCAAATGCCGAGCTGGAAGCACAAGCTACAGAGTTGGAAGAAAAAGCAAAACTTTTGGAAGTCAAAAACCAAGAGGTGGAACTTGCCAGCCGAAGCTTGGAAGAAAAAGCCGAGCAGCTGTCTCTTATCTCGAAATACAAATCAGAATTCTTGGCGAACATGTCCCACGAGTTACGAACGCCGCTTAATAGCTTGTTGATCTTATCTAAGACACTTGCTGAAAACCGCGATCAAAACTTAAGTGACGAGCAAGTTAAGTTCGCAAGTACCGTTCACTCTGCTGGACAAGATTTGTTAGCTTTGATCAACGAAATCCTGGATCTTTCAAAAGTGGAAGCTGGGAAAATGCCAGTCAATCCAAAAGCTGTTCACGTTACTGAAGTGCGCGAGTACTTGGAACAAACTTTCCGTCCGGTTGCAGAACACAAAGGTTTGGAATTCCAGATCAGGACTACAGAAGATCTGCCTAAGAATATGTTTACGGATGAAAGCAGACTTCAACAGATCCTTAAAAATCTATTGTCGAATGCATTTAAGTTTACTGAAAAAGGTACGGTTAAACTTGAAATCGGTCTTGCTGATAAGGCACGCCACTTCCCAGTGGATACACTTAACAAAGCTAAGAGCGCTATCATGTTCAGCGTAACTGATACAGGTATCGGTATCCCTTCAGACAAACAACGTTTGATCTTCGAGGCGTTCCAACAAGCAGATGGAACAACAAGCAGAAAATACGGTGGAACGGGTCTGGGCTTAACGATTTCGCGCGAGATTGCACGCTTACTAGGTGGAATCATCGAAGTGGAAAGTCAGCCAGGAGAAGGAAGCCGATTTACTCTTTACTTACCTCAGAAATACACAGGAGCAGAAAGTTTCGCCACCGGAATGTCGCCTGAACCATTGCCAACTGTAGATCCACTTCCATTGAATGCGGATTTCACTGGCCGTAAAGTTCTGGTTATTGATGATGACGTTCGTAACGTTTTCGCTTTGACAAGTGTTCTGAAGCTTCGTGGTATGGATGTTATGTACGCAGAAAACGGCCGCCAAGGTATTAAGGTTCTGAAAGAGAACCCGAACGTCGATGTCGTATTAATGGATACCATGATGCCGGAAATGGATGGACTGGAAGCAACGGCAGAAATCAGAAAGCTGCCAGAGTTCCTAACTCTTCCAATTATCTCTTTAACCGCGAAAGCGATGAAGGGTGACCGGGAAAAATGTTTGGAAGCAGGAGCTTCTGACTACGTAACAAAACCAGTTGATGAGGGACATTTATTAGCTGTTATTTACAAATGGTTAAAGCCAAAAGCTTTAGCTGATAAGAGCTCTGCTGAAGCTCTGCTAGTACACTAATGGTAGAAAAGAAGCTCGTTGACGTTTTAATAGTTGATGACAGAGAGGACGGCCTCATAGCGCTTGAGGCCGTCCTCTTTGATTTGAAAAATGTCAGGGTTGTTCGTGCCCGCTCGGGTAACGAAGCTATTTCCTTATTACCTCTTTATGATTTCGGTGTGATTTTATTAGATGTCCAAATGCCAATTTTGGATGGATTTGAAACCGCAGAAATTATTCGTCAGACTCCAAAGTATAAATTAACGCCGATCATTTTTGTGACGGCGATTAATAAAGACGATCAGTATATTTACCGTGGATATGCGGCAGGTGCGGTCGATTATATTTTTAAACCTTTCGAGCCTCAGATATTGCGATCGAAAGTAAGTATTTTTATCGAGCTATTTTTAAAATCACGTCAACTTGAAGCTCAATCCGAAATCATTCGCGAAAGCGAAAGACGGGAACGTTATTTACGGTTAGCGGAACTTGAAGTTGAAAGCTTAAAACGTTATCGAAGTTTGGCCGATGCGATTCCGCATATTGTGTGGAAATCGAAAGTTGATGGTACGTTAGATTATTTCAATAAAGTGTGGACGGATTTTACCGGACTTACTCAAGAACAAAGTGTTGGCTCTGGTTGGCAAGATTCAATCGAGCCAGATGATCTGAAAGATTTTTTGAAAGCATGGATTCAAGCCATGTTATCAAAACAGTCATTTCAAATTGAAACCCGCATTCGCCGGCACGATGGAGAATACCGCTGGCACTGGATGCGAGTCGTTCCGGAAATACGCCACGAAGACATAGTTGCCTGGTTAGGAACTTGTACTGATATCCACGATCGAAAGTTAAGTGAAGTAAGCTTAATTGAAGCGCAGCGAGCAGCGGTAACCGCCAATAAAGCGAAAACAAACTTCTTAGCGAATATGAGTCACGAGATTCGAACGCCAATGGGTGCAATTCTTGGGTTCACGGAATTAATGCAGAACCCATTGCAGTCCGAAGAAGATCGTAACCATTGCATCACCACAATTCGCCGAAGCGGCCAGCAGTTGTTAACGATTATCGACGAGATTTTAGATATTTCCAAAGTCGAATCAGGCCGTTTGGAAATCGAAAAAATCGATATTAAACTGGCTTCGCTACTTTCCGATTTGCATTCGCTACTTAATATTCAAACCGAACGAAAAGGTTTGAACTTAAATTTTGAAATTTCCGGAGCAGTGCCAGAACATATTTGTTCAGATCCTACCCGCATCCGTCAAATATTGATGAACGTTATTGGGAATGCGATCAAGTTTACGACTAAAGGTGCCATCACTTTAAGAGTCTCATGGATTGATCAAGATGCTAGCAATGCAGGAACACTGAAGTTTGAAGTAATTGATACGGGTGTAGGAATTGCGAATGATCAGGTCCAGCGGTTGTTCCAGCCATTCATGCAAGTGGATAGTTCGACAACGCGTAAATTCGGTGGAACTGGTTTAGGTTTAGCGCTGTCTCGAAAGTTAGCGCAAGCACTGGGTGGTGACGTTAGGCTTGAGGCCACTGAGCCAGGTGCCGGAAGTACTTTTGTGGTTGAAGTTGGAACAACTCATCCGGCTAGCACGGCTTGGACAAGCCAATTTAATTATCAATCGGCGAGTACAAGTAATTATTCCGAAGTATCGCCAGATTACCTAAAGAATATAAATATCTTGTTAGTTGATGATGCTCCGGAAAATCAAACTGTAATAAGTTTATTTCTTAATTCCGCCGGCGCTAACGTTGATTTTGCAGATAATGGTGAAGAGGGTGTTCGAAAAGCGTTGGCTGGAAAATACGACATTGTATTAATGGATATTCAAATGCCACTTTTGGATGGATATCAGGCTACTGCTAGATTGCGTGAACACGGATATAGCATTCCCATTATCGCCTTAACTGCTCATGCGTTAAAAGAAGAGCGCGATCGATGTTTACGTGTAGGCTGCACTGATCATTTCACTAAGCCAATTGATCGATTAAAGCTAATCTCGTTGGTGGGAAAAATTGTGCTTGGTAATTCGACTTCAGTCCAGTCCGCGATTTCAGCACTTCCTTCCCACAGTTTTTCAAATCCTATAGATAATTAACCGGTCTCAACTTTGCATTTTCATTATCCCAGTAGCGTCCCGAAGTTTAGCTTCGTCTTGAGTTAATTTCTCGGGGGCTAAAAAGGGATAAGGAGGGATTTATGCAACATCCATTTGGATCGAAACACCCTAAGGAAAGCGGCAAGGGCCGAGGCAATCAACATCAGCCTGGCACTATGGAGACGATGATTGAACGTATCGCTAAACTACGAGAGCAAGGCTATACGGAAGATTTTAACTTAAAAAAAGATCACCTTGAAAGCCGTAACGGACAAACGACGTTGTTCCATAATGATTTCAAAGTCGACCGGGTTTTCCGATTCGACGAAGACTCTGACCCAGCTGCTCAATCCATTCTTTATGCGGTTTCCAGCTGCACCAGTGATCTTAAAGGAATTCTAATCGATGGATACGGAACATTTAGTAGCGATACCGATGATGAAATGGTAAAAAAGCTAAGAGAAAAAAACTAAACAAATTTTCGTGGTCCGCGCCATCATGGCGCCGGATCCGTGTCTGAGAGTCCCGAATGTCCAGCCCACAGGTTTTAATCAGCGGAGCCGGCCCCACCGGTCTTGTGTTAGCGCTTTACTTAGCTAAGCAAGGAATTCGAATTCGCGTAATCGACAAAGCCAAGGAAGCCGGAACCACTTCGCGTGCAGTGGTCGTCCACGCACGAACTTTGGAGTTTTATCAGCAGTTGGGCATGGCTGACGAAATTTTAAAGCGTGGACTAAAAAGCGAGTCATTTAATTTGTGGGTCGAAGGCAAGCAAGTTGCCAGTATCCCAGTCACTGACATGGGTACTGGTTTAAGTCCGTTTCCCTATGTTTTAATTTTCCCGCAAGATGAGCACGAAAAATTGTTAATCGATTTATTAGAGAAAAATGGTATCACGGTTGAAAGAGAAACCGAGCTGACCGAATTTACAGAAAAGCAAAATGTCATCTCGGCTAAAGTTAAAACTGCAGACGGAAAAGAAGAAATAATTCGCACCGAATATCTTGCTGGATGCGATGGAGCCCATTCCAAAGTCCGAGATATCATTCATACTGGTTTCCCCGGTGGTACTTACGATCATATATTTTATGTTGCCGACGTTATAGCAAATGGACCGGCCGTTAACGGCGGAGTTAACGTGGCATTGGATGATTCTGACTTCTTAGGGATCTTTCCAATGAAGAACGAAGGCCACGCTCGTCTGATTGGTACCGTCATTCCCAGTGCCGCCGGATCAAAAAAAGAATTGTCGTGGGACGACGTCAAGCAAGTGGCAATTAATCGTTTAAAAATAAAGGTGGAAGAAATTAATTGGTTTTCTACCTACAAGGTCCATCACCGGGTAACTGAACATTTCCAGCAAGGAAGAGCATTCGTATTGGGAGATGCTGCCCATATTCATAGCCCCGTGGGCGGGCAAGGGATGAATACAGGAATTGGAGATGCAGTTAATCTGGCTTGGAAGCTCGCTGCCGTTCTAAAAAAACAAGCGCCTTCATCTTTACTAGCGAGCTATGAAATCGAACGAATGGAATTCGCAAAACAACTGGTAAGAACAACTGACCGGATGTTTAAGTTAGTAACTAGTACGGCGGACTTTGCTTCGTTTGCGCGTACGAAGATTACGCCGATGATAATCCCACTTCTCTTTGGCCGAGCCGCCACCCAAAAGTGGATTTTCAAACGTTTATCCCAAATCGGAATTGCCTACCGTAATAGCCCGGTTAGTGAAGGTAAAGCTGGGTTAAGTGCTGGCGAGCGACTGCCTTGGGTGAAGGTCAGTGATAAATCTTTTAACTTTAAATATCTGACCAGTTTAAATTGGCAAATCCATGTTTACGGAAAAGTGCGCCCGGAAATTGCCAAGTTATGCGAAAAGCTAAAAATTAAATTGCACGTCTTTCCATGGCAATCGGCGATGGGTAAAGTTGGCTTAGTCGAACATGCGGTATATCTGATCAGGCCAGATGGTCACATAGCATTCGCCGATAAAAAACCCAGTTCCTTGCAAATAGAGAGATATTTAGCTGACCGAGGTTTTGATTTTCGACCGGTCAACAGTCAAAAAACTCAAACAAACCATTCCCACAAATCGAGCGGATCCAGTACGCCGGTTTTTCCGATATCGGCCAGGCCACATCGATAACTTCCGGAAACAAGTACTGACCTACCGCAACCAAACACTTAGTTCAGTTTCCCGAACATTGTTTTGTAACGTAAGTACTAACTCTTAAAAGGACTCGCCCTTTGTCTCTATAAAACTGCCGCTTGTTTAAGCACGCGCAGTGCTAGGCCTTCTGAGTGATTGTGTTTTACCTGAAGTCCTCACACAATTTTGTTTGCAAACGTTCGATAAGACTAAGGAGGAATTATGAAGTTTTTGTCGAGTTTATTAGCGGTGGGCCTAATTTTGGGTTTATCGTCTGCGCAAGCAGCGGAAAAGAAAAAAGGTATGGTAGATAGCATGTCCGGACAAGGTTACGGAATGGCAGGATGCGGAGCTGGTTCAATCGTTTTTGGTGATAAAGAAGGAAAAGTACAAATTTTCGCTTCCACTACAAACGGAACTGCTTACAACCAATCATTTGGTATCACTTCTGGTACATCAAATTGTGGATCGCAGGGGAAATCAGCTAAAGTTGACCAGTTTGTTGAAACAAACAAAGTTGCTTTACAAAATGATATCGCTCGCGGACAAGGTGAGACGCTTGCGTCTTTCTCTCAACTTCTAGAGTGTAAAAATTCTGGATTCCAGCAAAATCTTCGATCAGCTTACACTAGCTCATTCCCACAAGGTGGAGCTTCTGCAGGTCAAATCCAAGCTGTTGCTTACAAAGTTTGTGAAATCTAGGAAGGGATGAATCATGAATAAAATTATTATCGCTCTTACAATTCTTGTTTCTTCAGTTGCAGCTCAAGCACAAAGCAATAACTTCGGCGAAGCTGGTTGCGGTCTTGGATCAATCGTTATGGGTAAAAATGATAATCAAATTATCGCTGCTACTCTTAACGCTACTGGAATGCAATCTTTCGGGATCACTTCTGGAACTTCAAATTGCACAGACAGCGGAGCAGTTAATTCTGCACAAGCGGTTCCTGTGTACATCGAAGTTAATAAACTAGCTCTTGCTAAGGACGCAGCTCGCGGCCAAGGTGAAACTCTTGCTGGTTTAGCTCAACTTATGGGTTGTGATGCAAAAGCTTTTGGAACTGCTCTTAAAAGCAACTACAACAGCATTTTCGTAGACACTGGAATGCAACCTGCTGCTATCCAAACTCAAATCGTAAAAGCATCTGCTTGCGGAGCTTAGTACGAAAATAACGCAGAAAATGATCTGCGTTAAGTTACTTAAACTTGAGGTTTTGCCTTAGGTTTAGGATAAAGGGGATCCATGAGATCCCCTTTATATTTTTTAAAACCTGAGCGGGCCTTTCGCTGTTGTTTGACGGCAATTTCAATTCTATTCATTGCGACTATCTCGTCCGCAGCAGAGCTAAAAGTTTCAAGTGATCATTCGAATTTCTTTTCTCA
>JAZKJI010000023.1:3195-10539 GCA_040384405.1 Bdellovibrionota bacterium | reverse complement strand
CACCCAAGCCGACGGTCCTGATCCGGGGAATTCAAACCGGGCTATAATTATTTAAAGTTGCCCCCGGTTTTTAAATCATCAACAATGTCTGCATGACCGATCAAGACTCTAATCCCGTATCAACTATTCCCCACGACCGCCTGGAAGCATTTTTCAGTGCCGCCGACCACACCAAATTATATTACCAACGTTGGAAGCCGGTTCAATCGCGCGGAACTTTGGTAATAACCCATGGCCAAGGTGAACATTCCGAAAGTTATCACCGGGTTGTAGAGGCTTTGGCTCCTTTGCATTTAGATATTTGGTCTTGGGACATGCGAGGCCATGGCAAATCCGAAGGTAAACGCGGATTCGCAAATTCGGCGGAAGAATATTACAAAGACTATGTCGAGTTCATGGAAAAAGTTATTTTTGTCGATCGCAGTTCTGAAGCAAACCAAAAAAATGCTAAACTGCCTTTATTTTTATTAGCCCATTCAATGGGTGGAATGATTCAACTTTTAGCATTAGAGCGGCATCCCCGTTGGAAAATTACCGCGCAAGTTTGTTCGGCACCTTTATTGGGTGTGGCAGTTGCCGTACCGAAAGTAAAAGAAGTCGCGGCCCAAGTTATGGCACAAGCATGGCCTAAACTAACTTTGGGAAATGAAATCACAAACGATATGGTTACTCGTGATGTGGAAGTGATGAAGGAATTTGAAAGTGATATTTATCGACACGGAAGAATTTCTTCTGGCGTGTACGTCAGTTTTAATCCACTGATGGCGGAAGTTGCCACCAATGCAAAATCCATAAAAGTTCCTACTCTGTTTCAATTGCCTGAAAATGATCCCGTTGTAAGTACTCCGGCAGCACGCGCAGTTTTTAAAGATATCGGCACTGAAGAAAAAACACTGCTGTTGTATGGAGATGGCGCTCGTCACGAAATGTATAACGATACTCACCGTGCAACGGTTTTGGCCGATTTGCGCCGTTATCTTCAAAATTACATTCCCACGAAAGGTTCTTTGTGAAGAATTTAACCAGATTTATTTTAACATTAATCAGCTTCGCGATTATTTCTTGCGGTACGAAACAGCCAAAGCCTGATTACATTTCACCGGGTAAAGATTATAGCGAAGTCGTTGAAGCCAACACTCAACGCAAAGAAGAATACTCCGGACTTTATAATACAGTAACTGCGGGTGCGACTTTGCTTCGAACGGAAGTTATTCGCGCTACGATTGATCATCGGGCGGGAATTTACCAATGGGATGAAAATACCTATCGTCTTGAAATGCAAAAAGCGATTGATCAGTCTTTGATTGAAACGCAAATGTTCGTCAGTTTTTATACTCCGGAAAGAAAACACGATGATTTAAATAAACCAACGACAGTTTGGAAAATATTTTTAGACGTCGGCGGAAAACGCTTCGAAGGTACGGCTAAAAAAATTAAATTGATCACCAGCGAAGTAAAAAGTATGTACCCAATTCATAATCAATTTTCCACGCCCTATATGGTGACCTTTCCGATTTCGACTAAACAAGTAGATGATGTCCCGGTTAAATTTACCGTGACTGGTCCCGTTGGCAGCTTGTCCTTAGATTTCTAATGAGCTTTTCATTACGGACTTATCTTTTTTTGGTGCCGCTTATTTGCGGCTTTTCTGTTTTCGCGGCGGCAGCTCCGGCTACTGAAGATATTCGTTTTGATACTTTTCGCGTTGGTCATAATTTATCGGCAACTTCGGATGTACTAGGCCGCGGGCAATGTAGCGCCGGCGTTCAAGTTTTGGGTTGCGGAGTTACCAATCGATTTACATTAGGAACAAGCCCTTGGCTGGTAAAAGATTATCGTATGGCTAGTATCGGCGTGAGATATTTGCTTTCTGAAGATGGTGATAACCGATGGGCCATTCAAAGTAATTATTTTAAAACTTTTAGGAAAAGAAATATTCAAGCAAGCATGCTGGACGATTACCAGATGGAAGCATTGTGGTTGATGCTAGTCCGCACTTTAAAAATGGAAGACCACTACAAAGTTCATATCAATTTGCATACGAATTATTATTGGGATCAGAAAATGCCCTTTTCGTTGCGACGGCCCTATCCGAATGCAAACCCACTTCAAGTAAATCTGACGACCCTTCACGAACTGGAACTTGTGGGCGGTTGGTTTTCATTTATTGAAGTTGGGTTTTTAGATCTTTTGAACGCTCCATTACATGGCCATATGGGATCTTCCATTGGAAAAAGAATGGGAAGGCTCTCCGCACACTTTGGAATTACCATGTCAGGTAGCTACGACGGCTTTTTTACGCCGACTAAGAGGTTCGATTACCAGCAGTATTTACGGCAACGTCGGGATGAGGGATATAATAGTGCTTTGGATTCCGAGATGGTTCAGTATGATTACGCGATTCATCCTGAATTTACGGTTCAGTATTTGTTTTAGCTTCATGCCTTTGTATATCGGTTGATCGCAGTCGTAGCCGTTCGGCGCACCCGTTTCCGTTCGGTTTTTCGTTCTCGTTTTTGGCCATTATGCTCTAATTTCCTATTGGCGTTTTATTAATTAATCATTGCCCCTTGTCGGCTGTAGGTTTTGACTCCTTCTATTGTTTATTCATAATAAATTCATGAATAAACAATTCTTATTTTATATTCTTTTTGCCACTCTCATTTCTTTCAGCTCCAGCTGTATTCATCCGGATTCTAAACAATCTGCAGTCCTTAGCCAAAAAGCAGATATGACCCAGGAAATGGGAGAACGCTATTTTGAAACTAAATTTATTGGTGCGGATAAACCTTTTGAAAATAAAAGAGACATCGCAGCTACTCGCACCATTAGTGATTATAAAATCGGTACAGAGATGTGCGGACAAGGTGATCTGAAGTTTCCACGTATCTTGCTAGAAATGCGAAAAGGTTATTGTGCGGGAATTGTTGCTGGTCGCGAGTCAGGCTTAATCGCACCCCGATCCATTGTTCAAATTCCTAACTCACCCCACTTTTTGTTGGTTGATTTCGGAGGGTGGGTTCGCAATAACGGACGAGTTATATTAATTGAAAGGCTCGGGAACGAGTTTAAACTTCGTACCCTCCTTGAAAAATTAGATTATCCTCATGGACTTGCTATCGGGCCCGATGGAAAATCTTATGTCGCCACTCAAGAAATGATTTTTCGATTCGACCCACTTGCTGCTCGACCGGATTCCTCGGTGGAAACTATTATTCGGGGCTTACCTGGTGTCGCATTTCAGATGCCCGAAGGTGCAAAAATCGAAAAAAGTACTCATCCACTTAAACAATTTGTTTTTGACCGTGACGGTGCCATCTACATCAATATTGGTGGGCCCAGCGATGCTTGTTTAAAATTGCTGGATAGTAATGGCGGATGCATTGCGGGCGAAGGGGCTCGGCCCACAGGGGCAATCTGGAAATATACTCCGCAATCGGGAAAAATATTTAAAACCTTAACTTCCACCGACGCTAATCCGCCCATGCAAGTGATTGCCCGCGGACTTCGTAACAGCATGGCTTTAGTTGTTCATCCTAACTATCCCCAAGCGGGGTATGCATTTCTTCAAGGGGAAAACGGCCGGGATTTTCCAGATCCAATGCAACCAAATGAAGAATTAAATTCCATTGAAATTGGAAAACATTACGGTTGGCCTTATTGTTTTAACAATGAATCAATGAGTCCAGAGTACGTTAAGTTCCTAAGTTCAAATCCCAACTATAAAGGACTTTGTAAATCTGCAGCCGCGGTAGCTTATCGTCAACCCTATTCACTTTTTCCACCGCACTCGTCCCCTTTAGGTTTGCAGTATTATAATTCAAATCGTTTTCCAGAATTGCGCGGAACTGTTTTAGTAACCTGGCATGGGTATATGTCACCAGGTAGCCGCTTGGCTTTTGCTAAGGTAGATGAAAAAGGTTTTCCCGTTAAAAATACGAACGCGCTGACTTTTAATCAAAATTGTAGCTCTAAAAAACTTATTCAAACTGCCGAAGCTAAACAAGTTTCCGGAGTCCAATTTGAAGAACTAATTTCTGGATGGTACGGTGTCAGCGGTTCGAGACCACAGGGCGCACCCGTCGGGATGACGGTTGCCGATGATGGATCAATTTGGGTAGTCGAAGATAAAAATGCATCGATACTTAGAATTGATGCCTCAACCAGCATTCCGCCAGAACCATTAGCGTGTGATTCCAGAACCGAAGAAGAAATTCTGGATCTGATGAAAATGATTGAAGCAAATCCTACAAATCGTCAGCGTTTAACCGATATCAGAAAAAACCTGGTCGAACGAACTTGCATGAAATGCCATTCTGACTTTTATTTAAAACCGGAACAATCTGAAGATCAGCGCGATTGGGCTGTCGCCAGATATATGCTGACTCAAGATAGTTGGCTTCTTCCCGGAAATTTAGCGGAAAGTCGCTTGCACAAAAGAACCAGCGCTTGGGGTTTTGAAAAGCCGATGCCGGATAATGCCGAGCACCTGTTAGCTACAGATTCTACTCACCGCCAAGCAGTTGCGACCTTAGATAAATTAATCGGCACAATTGTTCCCGGAGAAATTTACCGGGTTAACTTGGCGACAGCCGCTACACTTAATTTGCGGGATGGAAAGAAAACTCTGTGCGGAGTCGTGCCGAATCAGGAAATCGTTTTGGTCGTCAGTAAAACTCCGGCGGAAATGCCAGGTTTTTACCGAATCTCGCGACCGCCATTAAAATATATCGATCAAAAGAAGTGTGATAAGAACGGCAAATTTTATTTGGGAGCGGACTTTTTAATTCCTGTTGAAGTACCGCGAACTCCGGCGGCAGTGACGGAAGAGCTATTTAAAAGTCAGGCCTTTACAAAAAAAGGTGATTTCACTTTTGGAATTGAAGGGCCCGCGGTTGCGGCTGACGGTACTTTATATGTCGTTAATTATAAATCCCAAGGAACAGTTGGAAAAATTAATCCGGATCGATCTGCCAGTGAATTATTGAAGCTTCCTGATGGCAGCATCGGGAACTCTTTAAGAATTTCAAAATCAGGAACAATGTTTATAGCTGATTATAAAAAGCATAAAGTTTACGCCTACAATTTGAAAGAAAAAATCCTCGGCGTTTTGACTGAAAGCTCCCAGATGAGCCAACCTAATGATTTTACCTTAGCCAAAGACGGAAGTTTATTTATTAGCGATCCTAATTGGAAAAAACGAAAAGGTAAGATCTGGCACATTAGTCCACAAGGTGGTTTAGCGGAACTGGCTTCAACGTCAGGAACTGCAAATGGAATTGACCTTAGCTCGGATGAAAAAACTTTATACGTTGGTGAGTCGAATACGAATTCTTTGTGGGCTTATCCAGTGGCCGATGGAAAGCTTGGAACAAGAAAATTGGTAAAACGTTTTAAAGGATTTGAAATCGATGGTCTAAGAACCGATACACGAGGGAATATCTATGTCACCCGTATTGGAAAAGGTTCAGTCGTAAAACTGTCGCCTTCCGGAGAGGTGTTAAAAGAAATTATCCTTTTGGGTAAAGACCCTACTAACCTGGCGTTTGGTGGTTTGGACGGAAAAACTGTTTTCGTTACCCAACGCGACGGCGGTTACATCGAAAGTTTTCGTGTCGATGAGCCGGGCCGCGAATGGGCAATGATTCAACCGTAAACTATCTAACAAAGATGCATTGGTATTCCAAATGCGCAAAAGTACTTTGCGGAATTCCACCTGGTCCGTATCCACCGATTCCCGGTTGGAAAACTTCCCAGTGAAGTGCGCCCGTGCGGAAATTTGTCGTAAACAAATTCATCTCTTTATCGTTTTGAAATTGAGTGTTGTCATTTAAAAGTTGGATTCGAATTGTACCGTTATCTAATTTAGAAATGATTGTTTCGTAGAACATGTTTTTCCGGTCGAATTGTCCACTGCTGTTTACATAATATCCAGAGACCGCTGCATAGTTCTTACCCTTGTTTTGGTAGACGTTGGGAGTGATCGTGTGATGATCAATGCGGCCGCTCTTGTTTTCGCATTCGATTTTCTTCACGTCAGCCAAGGGATTTGCGACAGCAAGAACTTGTTGGGCACCAAGCAAGGTAACTAAAAAAGTAGCCGATAAAATAACTCTCAAATTTGTTTTCATTAGTAAGCTCCTGTAAAAAATGGATCGTTCCATCCCAACTGTAGTACTCCATTGATTAAAACAATGAAAACTGTTTATATTGTTTAAATAGATCGGAAGGTCCAATGAATGCTTTACCAGAGAAACAACAGAAAATTTTGGACCTTTTGATTACTAATCCCAATGGGTTAACGGCAGATCAGGTTGCCGACCATTTGGGTGTCACTAAGACCGCCGCCAAAGAGCATCTTAATAAACTCGAGTATTTAGAGTATTTGAATTTCCGGGATGAAAAGGGAATCGTCGGCCGCCCGAAAAGATTTTATCTATTATCCCATCGCGGAGGAGAAACTTTTCCACGCCAATACTCTTGGTTATCAAATTTACTTTTAGCTTACCTGTCTGAAGACCTGGGATCGGCGAAAGTTTCATCCATCATGAAGAAGATCGCAGATCAAGTCGCTGATTCCGTAAGTCCCCGCCTACAAGGCCTTTCCGAAGAGGCTCGAACAAATGAAGTCATAAAAATTATGAACGAATTAGGATACAAGGCAAAAGCGTCGGGTAAAGAAAAGGATAGCTCAAGATCCATCGAAGCTATCAACTGCGTTTATCACAATGTCGCCAAAGAGCATCCCGAGTTGTGCGGTTTTGATATTCGGCTACTGGAAAATATGACGGGCAAAAATATTAAACTGGAATCATGCATCGCCCGGGGTGCTTCCACTTGCCGGTTTTGTTTAAAATAATCTCTTTTTATGCGCCAGCATATTGCGCTGGCAACTTGTAACCCGAATTTTCAACGTCTGACTTTTAAAAAATATTAATCAGCTGGTAATACATTAGCGTCGCCGGAAATTCCCCAGGACGTTAAAACAACGGGAACTTCATTTTCACCTTTAAGCTTTTTGAACTTTGCTTGCGGCACACCTTTTACTCTGCGCTCACAGGACGCCCAAGTTTTATGGCGATAAATAATTCCACCGACTGAGGACAAATAAAAATTGTCTTCAGATTTTCCTGAAGGAGGGGCGCCGAATCTCATCTCTGGTAATGGATGAGGTGGCGGAGCTGCCAAAATATCAAAACAATAATTATCAGGTTTCCCGTGATACAAAAATAAATCGTCGTGATCTTCTTTTGTAAATGCGACCGCGATTTCATCACATCGTTCGTTTCCTTCGATGCCTTCGTGGCCAGGAACATAGTGCCAATTAATAGATATCCATTTTAA
>JAZKJI010000023.1:0-3182 GCA_040384405.1 Bdellovibrionota bacterium | reverse complement strand
CATCCATCTGTTCCCACAGATCAGGATTTTGTACAGGTTCGTTCTTCGCATTTTTCCAACCGCGGGATTTCCATCCCTTCATCCATTGGGTCGCACCGTAAATAACGTAAGTAGAATCTGTGTAGACATCTACTTTTACAACTTTTTCGGCTTTTTCGTGAACTTCCACATCAGTTGCGGAAAGTAAGGTTCCTTGAGCGCCAACTTTTGGTGCGGCTTTGTAGGGCGAGGATTTTAATTTTTCGATACGATCACTTTTGCCGGTTTGATCTTCGTTCTCTAGGGCTTTAGACACGGCTTTCAAACCTTCGAGAACCCCAGTAATTTCCATTCGATTATTTGTGCTGGGATTTTCTCCGCCGCCTCTTTCCGTCACAATCCCGCTGACCGGATCATATATGATAGAAGCCCAACCGCCCGGACCTGGATTCCCTGAACATGCACCATCGCTATAAAGAATGAAGTTTTTCATAGAGCAACTGTAGCAAATTTCAGAGACGAAACTACCCTTTTCTAAAAACAATCCTTCAAAGGATTTGCGAATTAGACACTTTTTCTCACATTATATGTGCTTGAAAAGACGCAGTTATGTTACGAATAGTCTAGCTAGACCTAGACCTTTAGCTAGATTGTCGAACTTTTTTTACACACCTTTTATCCTGTCTTTTCGCATACTTGCCACACCGTGTCAAAACAAAACTAGACTAAGGCCCTAAAGTTTCCTGGACCAAAATCCGTAAAGAGTAATGAACACGTTGGAGTAACTCGGGACCTCAACCTCCTAAGTCAAAACTCCTAAACCAGGGTGGCAGTCACCGCCCGGGTGTAGGAGCCCCTCCGACTCAAAATTAAACGTTTTAAAAAATTCTGGTTATCGACGCCTCGAGGGCAGCAATGCCTTAGATGCACTTCTTAGCAGGTGGGACAGCTAGGAAGCCGCAAGTGCGGAAGTAACTGGATAAACCAAAACCTCGAAAGGGAGGATCCATGGGCTTAAGAATTCAGACGAACATGGCTGCGATATCAGCACAAAAAGTGATGAGCAAGCAGCAGAAGAGAGCGGAACACGCATCAGTTGCGATGGCTTCAGGAAATCGTATCGTAACTGCCGGAGACGACGCTGCCGGATTAGCGATCAGCGAAAACATTAAGAGTCAGACACGCGGTATGAGAATGGCCCGTATGAACTCTTTCAACGCAGTCAGCGCGATTCAAGTGTCTGAGGGCGGATTGAACGAAATCACAAACATCTTAACTCGTTTGCGGGAGTTAGGAATCCAGGCGGCATCTGATAATATCGGAGACCGTGAGCGTGGGTTCTTGAACCTGGAAGCTACTAACTTAATCGAGGAAGCTGATCGTATTGCACTGACAACAGTGTTTGGCGATAAGAAGCTACTAGATGGTTCAGGCGGAGAACAAGAGTATCACGTCGGTGCCGGTGGTGGACCAGAAAACGTAATCAAATTTAATCTTGATTCCAATGCTCGCGCAAGCGAACTAGGTATCGAAGGCTTACACATGGAATCTAAAGACGATGCTCGTGACATGCTTGGCGTGTTAGACGAGGCACTTGGAAAAGTTGGAGCAATGCGCGCTAACTTCGGTGCGGTACAAAATCGTTTAGAATCAACGACTAATAACTTGGACATCCAAGTAGAGAACTTGGAAGCAGCTAAATCCAGAATCGCCGATGCTGACATTGCATGGGAATCTTCTGAGTTAGCATCTTCTCAGATTCTTCAGCAAGCTGCAGTGTCTGTATTAGCACAAGCTAATCAGTTCCCTGGCATGGCTTTAAAACTAGTCGGCTAATATTATTTAAGTTTGGAATTTATTTTTAGAATTGCATCTACGGGGGCGATTACCCACTATTAATCGCTCTTAAGCCCGCCCGGAGGGGAAACCTTCCGGGTAATTTTCGGGTCGTGGCACAGAAATAATTCTGCAATGTAAATTTAGAATAAAGGTCCGAAGCACAGATAGAACATCTGCCAACGTCAGGGACAAGAAGTCCGATTACTATTTTAGTTCGCCCAAGACCAGTGCATTCCCCGCCTCGTCTTTATTGTCAGAGTAGGCTTTGAAGGATGTAAACTTCACGGTCATTTCGTCGTTATAATCACCCTTCACATATCTATTTTCAGTTCGCTTGAAGGAAACTATTTTTCCCTTAGCTACTATCACGATTGCAGGCTGCGGACCTGATATCGCTTTAAATTTTGCTGCCGTTTGAATATCTGTTTTTAGAAAATGCGGAATTGCTTCTTCCGTACGAATAAGTAATCTTTGCGGTAATATTCTTTCGTTTGGTTTTAAATACCCTACCGGAGTCACATCAGTGATTGCCATATCCATAATCTCGTTTGAATCAATACTGGCAGCATAGGTTTGAACCCGGCCATGGCGAACTAATGGCGCTAATGGAAAGCCACCCTTTTTTAAATTATACTCTTTAGCGATAGTGGCTAACTGCAGTCTTATATTAGGAGAAGAGTTTGCCACTTGGGATCTGATTTTTCGAAGTTTAGATTTTGATTGCTGGGCAAGTTCAAATTGATTTTGATAAGTACTGCTGAAATTCACATCTATCACGGCCCAATAATGATGAAATGCTTTCTCTAACATTTTCGGTTGTTTTTTAATCCAGTACGCAACTACTTCCCGGTAAGAACTTGATTCCGGAGCCACTATTAGTTTTTGCAAATCTAATACATGAACACCTGCCGGGGTATCTGCTATCGCATCCGAAGCTGGCTGCGGGCCACCTTTTAATTTTTTAGATTTTTTCTCGGTCGGAGAAGTTGAAGCTGTATCTAATCGTTCAACACTTGCTTCTTCATTGGGATCCGGAAGCTTATCGTATTTACCCGGAGCATTTGCATCGGTAGGACTTTTTTTGTGGCCACCCATCAAATTGACCGTCGATTCAATTTCAGAATCAAACGAACTTAGATACTCATCCTGATTAGTTTTTTTCTTATTCTTTTTCTTGGATTTTTTTGGATTATATTTTGTGACTTTTTCTGATGATGGCATTCGCTCGTTTAATTTACGCGTTCGAACCATTGCCGGAGTACCGATATCCAATAAATTTGAAATTCCATCTGCCGTCTCATCAACCTGTGCGCGCTTTTCTTCTTGTTCATCTAGCAAAGATGCTGATTCATCTACTACTTCGA
>JAZKJI010000022.1:0-3059 GCA_040384405.1 Bdellovibrionota bacterium | reverse complement strand
ATCGACTCTATCTTTAATGTCAGCCATTAGTGACCCCCGCCATGGTTATCTCTTCCAACCGAAAGAACAGGCTTGATCTCTGCAATGGAAATCGCAGGGAAAAGTCTTAGGTAAAGTAAGAATAATGTTAAGAACATCCCGAAGCTTCCGAACAGCACAGCTCCGTCAAAGAACGTCCACGCATAATTCCCCCAAACTGCTGGTAAGAAATCATGATGGGTTGAAGTAACCGTGATAACGAAACGCTCGAACCACATTCCGATATTTACGAAAATTGAAATGATAAACATGACTGGAATACTTCTGCGCGCCCACTTGAACCAGAAAATCTGAGGCAAGATGGCATTACAAGTAACCATTACCCAGTAAGACCAGCCGTAATCACCGAACGCACGATTTACGAAAACAAAACGTTCGTAGATATTTCCAGAGTACCAAGCGATGAAAAATTCAGATGCGTAAGCGTAACCAACCATTAATCCCGTGGTCATAATGATTTTGTTCATTACTTCCATGTGATCAATAGTGATGTAGTCCTTAAATACCGGAAACCCGATACGAACCAATGTCATCAAAGTCACAACCATCGCGAATCCCGAGAAGATCGCACCGGCAACGAAATACGGTGGGAAAATTGTCGTATGCCAACCAGGTAAATTTGCCACCGCGAAGTCGAAAGATACGATCGTATGAACCGATAAAACCAGCGGAGTAGAAAGACCCGCTAATAATAGATAAAGCATTTCGTAGTGGCTCCAGTTACGAGCCGTTCCGCGCCAACCTAAAGAAAGCGCTCCGTAAACACTGCGACGTATTTTATTTTTCGCACGATCTTTGATCGTCGCAAAATCCGGAACTAAACCGATATACCAGAAAACCATGGATACCGTCGCGTAAGTCGATACCGCGAAAACGTCCCATAATAATGGAGAACGGAAGTTAACCCACAAAGGTCCCCGCTGATTCGGGTACGGAAACAACCAGAAGTCTAACCATGGACGACCCGTATGCAGTAACGGAAAAAGTCCTGCGGTCATAACCGCAAAAACCGTCATGGCTTCCGCGGTTCTAGCTACGGAAGTTCGCCATTTCTGCCGGAATAAAAATAGAATCGCGGAAATTAAAGTTCCCGCGTGACCGATACCGATCCAGAATACGAACGTGATAATCATCGTTCCCCACGCATTCGGATGGTTAACCCCTAAAAGTCCCATACCGTTTGCGATCACAGTTCCAAGAATGATGATGTAAAAAATCAAAAGCATTTTTGCACTTAAGAAAAGACCAACCCAACCTTTAGAAGGAATGGTTTCCACCGGAGAGCAAATGTCGTCTGTTATATCCTTTAAAGACTTATGTCCGAGGATTAATGGATTTCTTTTCATGCGTGCTCTCCGCTAGTTTCGTGCGCCGACTTTTTAGCTGGCACCTTATCGTTGTTGCGAATCTTAGATTGGTAACGAACTGAAGGAGCCGCATGCCATTCTTCTAACAATGCATAGGAACGTTCATTTTTAAAACGTTTAGCCACTTCACTATCAGGATTATTCATATCACCGAACACGATTGCTTCTGCCGGACATGCCGTCTGACAAGCCGTTTTAATATCGCCATCTTTTAACGGACGCGCTTCAACTCGTGCTTTATTTTTTACTTCCTTGATTCGCTGAACGCAGAAAGTACATTTTTCCATTACCCCCCGCATACGAACCGTTACATCCGGGTTCAAAGCAAGGTGAAGTGGTTTTTCGATTTTCTTCGTAAAGTTAAACCAGTTAAATCGACGTACTTTATAAGGACAGTTATTCGAGCAATACCGCGTTCCAACGCAACGATTGTAAATCATTTCGTTTAGGCCCTCAGCACTGTGAACCGTCGCTAAAACCGGGCAAACCGTTTCGCAAGGTGCATTGTCACAGTGTTGGCACATAACCGGTTGAAACACGACACTTGGGTTACTTGCATCACCGCTGTAATAGCGATCGATACGCAGCCAATGCATTTCACGACCTTGAAGAACATATTTTTTGCCGACAACCGCCGTATTATTTTCAGACTGACATGCAATTACGCAAGCTGAACAACCAGTACAAGTATTCAGATCAATGGCCATCGCCCATTTGTGTCCATTATATTGATGCCCTGACCAAATATTCCAAGTGTGGTGACGTTGGATATTTGCACCCGCATTTTTCTTGAAATCATCAAGGCCTGCCTCAACAACAATTTGCCGGCCTTCCATCGAGTGATGGGCTTGAGTCACCGCAAGTGGCTGCATTCTACCTAAAGAAGTAATTTCAACTTTTTGTCCTGAAGCAATCCAACCTTTATCAGACCAAGTCATTAATGGATATGCGTTTACGCCAACTTCATTTCCAACTTTACCTGCATGAGTTCGTCCGTAACCAACTGCAATCGCGACTACATCATCATGAAGACCCGGTTGAACGTGCACTGGTAATTGGATTTTTTTACTGCCCAATGAAATTTCAATTAAAGAACTGTGGGAAACATTTAGTTTTTTAGCTGTTGCTACTGAAAGCGAAGCATAGTTATCCCAACAAATTTTTGTTACTGGGTCTGGTAGTTCTTGTAACCAAGCATTATTTGCATGAGTCCCGTCGCCAATGGCAACTGTAGGATAAAGAACTAGTTCGTAACCAGAATTTTTTGCCGGTGCTTTAATTCCCGTGCGGCTGGCTGTATTTGCGGTTCTGGCGGAATTAGTGGTTTCACCATTTCCGACATGACCCTTTTGAAGTGCATCTTTCCAGAAATTATCAAAACTTCCGCCGCCAACTTTGGAATGAACTTCATCGCGCCAGTAGCCACGTAAATAATCATGATATGTTTCCGAAGCTAACAATCGCTTTGGACCACGATTCGCAAGATAAGCCCAAGTCATTAATGTTAATTGGAAAGAACGGGTATCATACATAGGACGGATTGTTGGTTGTTGAATAGCATAAAAGCCATCACCCAATTCGACATCGCCCCAAGTTTCTAATTGATGATTATCTGGTAAGATATAGTCAGCGTTAACACCAGTTTCATCCTGG
>JAZKJI010000021.1:39333-55990 GCA_040384405.1 Bdellovibrionota bacterium | reverse complement strand
GTGGATGAATATTATATAACTGGAGCCGCTTCAGATTGGGAAAAATTTGAGAAAGAACGTCTGAAAATTATGCAGGATGTTATTTACCTTCAACAGAACATTTGAATAATAAAGAACAAGAATTAAGAAATAAGTTGAACACCATGTTAGATAAAGGGGGAATTGATATGTATCCTAAATTTAAAGAAGAAAATGAACTAAACATTCTGGTGGCAACTGATCTTGCCGCTCGGGGCTTGGATATCAAGGGTGTTGATTTGGTTATCAACTTTGATATGCCTCAGGATTGTGAAACTTACGTTCACCGTATCGGCCGCACCGGCCGTGCCGGAGAAACCGGGAAAGCCTTCAGCATGGTTTCGGACAAAGATGTGGATTCTCTTGTTCGGGTCGAAGATTTCCTAAAGACAAAACTAGAATCCGTTTATTTAGAGGATACTCAATTGGTTAAAGAATTCGTTCCCTATGTTTCAGAATACGAAGAGCGTCGTAACAACAATAACCGCGCTGGTGGCGGACAAGGCCGTGGTCGTGATGATCGCAATGCTCAAGGTGGGGGCCGTTCTCGCGGACCTCGTACCGAAGCACCTCGTCCAAAATTAACTCCGCGTCCCGGTGGTCCACCAAAACCTGATCATGAACGTCCACTTGAATCACGACCAAAACCTCAAGGAAGACATCGTGATAATGACAACCGTGATGAAAAACTTGATGCACGCAATGGCGAGCAAAGAAACGGAGCCGCCCGTAATGGCGAGCGTCCGCAAAGAAATGCTCAAGGCCGTCATGGTGGTAAACCACAAGCCCACGCAAATGGAAATGGTAACCGTGAACCACGGGCTGCCGCCGGAAACCGCAACGGTAACCGTCCAGCGCCAGCTCGTTACACTCGACCAAAGGGTGGAGCTGCTCACCAAAAATCTGGCAATAAAACTATCACTTCAAAAGTGGTTACTTTCTTTAAAGGGCTTTTCCGCTAGGCCCTTTTTTCATTCATAAATAATTTGAAATTCAGGCCCTTTTTTCAAAGGGGCCTTCGCCCAGTTTTGATCCAGGTCGCGTGTCGATTATTCTGTTTCAAAAATATCCTAAAAGAATGAAAAAGCGAACGATCATGGGCGGCTTAGCTGCCCTATTTATAGTGTCATGCCAATCAACAATTATCATTCGTGATCCAGATGCGGTAAATATCCGCTACGACGAACCTTCCAAAAAGGCATTACGAATTGCCGTTGATAACGGAGTTTTCTTTTCATTACCCGAATCATTAACTGAAGATTTTAATACGGTTGAAGCAAGTCTTTCTTGCCGTCGCGTGACCCAACCCAGTTGGATCAAAGCACTTAGTGATTACTTAAGTGATTTTACGATGAATCCAAGCTTGTACGGGAAGTTTCACGTTTTGGAATTTAAAAAAGGCGACACCCCTTCCGTACAAGTCCAAGAAGATTTGGATGGAGCACGGACTTTGGAGATTATTTATTCTAAATCAGAAACTAGAAGCATCATTCAAACTTTAACAGATATCCCGTGTTCCACTTCATCGATGGAGCATATTGGTAAACCACTAAGAGCGGTTTACTTTCAGTATCCGAGTTTTGCCGAGGTTCAGAGGGCCTTGGAACAGAAAGATATGAAGAAAAAGTTAGCGCGATTTGAAGTTAATAAAGATTTTTTCAAATTTATGGCTGATCGTCTGACAATTTTCAGATTTTCTCCGGAACTTGCTTTTGAAATGAATGCTCAGGGGAAATCTTTGCTATCGTCGTTTTCGGAAACAGTCGGTGCGCAGATGAAGCAGCAGCCGTTGAAGCAATTGGATTATTGGTTAGCTGAAATGACCGAAATAGGTTTTGCTACTCAGAATTTTAAAATATTCACTCTGAAAAAAGATGCCGAATTAACAAATGGTATGAAGATCGAGAACGCGGAAAAATATTCGCGGCGAACTGATGAATTTGGTATTCCCACTCCGTTTGTTTCTTATAGTTCAGAGCGTGGGGACTTTAGATTTTCTTCCATCACTTCGTTTGAACGTTGCTTAGGTGAATTGCGAACGAAATATAAACGCTTCATCGCCGGCAGTGATTCTTTGAATATGGATTCTCGGTTTTTTCTTTATCCTGGGTATCAGTGTAAAGATTAAAAGTAGCAGCTAAGTAAGTTTATTACTTAGCCGGGTTTAAGAGTATTAATAGCGAGAGCTTCATCTTCTAGCTGCCGAGTAATCTTTTTCATCGGAAAAATTAATAGCAGCCCAGGAATCGCCGTCAAAGCACAGATGTAAAAGAACCATTCCCATCCCAAGCCCTTAACCATATCTCCACTAAATCCTGAGAAAAAGTTTCTTCCTAGTGTCGCGATACTCGCTAGCATTGCGTACTGAGTAGCAGTGAATCTGCGATCCGTAATTTGCGCTAAGAACGCAAGGAAAGCGGCACTCCCCATCCCTGCACTGATATCTTCAAAGATCACCGCGAATGCTAGGCTTGCTTTTAAAGGACCGGTATAAGTAATGATCGCAAATGAAGCCGTAGACAGCGCCTGGAGAATTCCAAATATCCACAGTGACCGGTAGGTGCCGAGGTAAAATAAAATTAGCCCACCGAAAAATATTCCTACCAGAGATGAGGCAAGACCAAAAGTTTTCGCAATCAGTCCGATATCTAAGTTCGTGTAACCCATTTGTACGTAGAATGGATTCAGCATCGCAGCTGACATGGCATCGCCAAGTTTAAACAGGAAAACAAAAAGAAGAATCAGTACTGCTCGATCACGGGTTAAAAATTGTTTAAACGGATCAACGACGGATTGGAGAAATGTTCGATTAGCCACAACTCGCGGATCGATGGCCGGTTCGGGCGCCATTAACGTTACGATTATTCCAATCGTCATTAATGCGGCCATTATGTAATAAAGATCGCTCCAGGCTAAACCTTCACCCGGCAAGGTCCCCACTAAACCGATACCAACTCCACCGGAAACGAGCATCGCAATTCTAAATCCGTAAATATTCATGGACGAACCGATACCTAGTTCCGAATCTTTAAGAATTTCCCTACGGAAAGCGTCGATTGCAATATCTTGAGTCGCTCCGAAAAAAGCAATGATCACAGAAATTGCTGCCATTGCAGCCAGTGAAGTTTGGGGTTCTAGAGATCCCAGTATTGCGATAAAAATCATCAACGCGACTTGGGTAATTAACATCCAGGATCGGCGCCGGCCCATTCCGAAAAAACTCCAACGATCTAATAACGGAGCCCAAACAAATTTCGAAGAATAGGCGATTCCAACCCAGCTAAAATAACCGATTGTGCTGATATCAACACCTGCTCGAGTCAGCCAAATTTTTAAAGTTCCACCGACTAATAGAAAAGGTAATCCGCTGGAGAAACCCAACAGGAAGACCATCATCATTCGCTTCGAGAAAAAGGCGCTAAAGAATTCGCGGGTCTTGGTCATTTAGTATTTGCTTCCTCATCGTCCATAATAAGTGGCTTAAATAAGGCCTTCGGGTTTCGCCCGAGGCAACCATTAGCAATTTTGTTATTTTTAGATCATCAGGATCTGTGTACAGCAAAATCATCATTTCCTGAATGTAGTTGGTATTCAAAGTGACGTAGTTATCCGTTCCTACACCAAGGCTTACGCCCTTCTTTTCCCACCAAGAAAATGGATGATCTTTATAATCGTCAAACTGTCCCGTTAATTTATTATTTGAAGATGGAAGTGACACAAGAGTTACGTCTTTTTGTAACAGTCGGTTTAAAACGTCGTGCTGATAATGTTCTACTTCACGAGCCGTATGGAATTTGGCTTTCGTGAAAGCGACTACTTCTTCTTTAGTTAATTTCACACCGTTTAATAGTTTTTCTAAAACCGGTTTGTTGTCTCCCCAGTCCATTTCTTGAAGCTCTTGATAACTGCGATCTGTTTTTGAAAGTGGTTGGGCCGTTTGATTGCGATGTAAAATTTCTTGGAATATACGATGGAAATAATAGTTAGGGTTAATTCCTAAGCTGACTCCATGTTCAAGAGTGTCGATATGCCAAATGTTCATGGCATTATCGACGGCTTGAATTCCCTTTTTTAGCGTGTGAAAAGTTTCGCCGTGATGGGATCTGATTTTAAATCCACGATATTGTAATTTTCTAAAAGCTTCGCGGAATTCATTAAAATGTTCTTTTCGATATAAATTTCGCTCGTCGCCGACAGTATCAATTTCTGTCATCGCTGTTTGAAGTTCTGGATACCGGTCGATTAATGCAATGATTTCGTCAATCTGCGAGTGGATGTGGTCTTTACGAGTCCCGAACTTTCCAGAATCAAAATGATGGGATTCTTTTCTGAATGATGGAGACAAAACGAAATTAAAATCAGGATGTTCTGATTTAAAAGTCGCAAAACCACCATACAACCCTAAAACTACGTCTTCGGAAGTTAAATTGTCAATTCCCGGAATCTGTTCGCTTTCACTCGCAGTTGATCTAGACAAAGAGAACTTTAAACGCAATTTTCCGACGTTATACTTATGATAAAGTTCTTTTGCCAGGTGGTAAGCCGCATCTTCGTGCGCTTGCCTATCGATAAAAACTAATTTTGGAAGATACAGAATTTTTAAATACGTTAGAAAGCCCTCGGATGGCTCTAGACGGATTAATTTATCCACATCAGCTACGGTTTTAATTGAATCGATATCAATCCCGTAAACTTCTTTAATTTTCTTACGGTAAACTTCCTTGTTTGGTCCCGTAAATAAGGGCATTAACCGAGGATGCAAAAATTCCGCGGTCATCGATCCCGTTAAGTGGATATGTTCTTCGTTAAATTTAACTGGAAAAGCGCGAAAGAAACGAAATAGTGCTTCTGTAAATGGATGAGCAATTAACTCGTGGAAATCCATCTTATCAATTTTAAACAGATCTAACTTTGCTTTAAATTCCTGAAGTGCCGTTACAGCCTGCGGGTGCTTTTTTAATGGATACGACTTCAACATTAAATCAATGGTGTCATTAAGAGCGATACCATTAGTTTCACTGATGATTTCGGTTAGATGCCGATGCAAAATTGTCGTAACGTCCATCCCCAAACTCTAGCGGGGAATTAAGACCTTGTACATGGTTTTATGGGGACCGATTCCTTCGATTTCGAAGTCTTGTCCGATGATTTGAAAGCCGGAATCTTGATAAAACTTAACCGCTTTCATGCGCGCGTGACACCAAACTAAATCACAATGGCGTTCTTTTAATTCGATTTCAGCGAATGCGATTAACTCGGTACCTAATCCTTGTCCTTGAAATTCTTTATGGGTCGACATCCCCCGTAATCGATAGGGAAGTTTTGCCTCTAAACCTTTGCAAGGTTCTTGAACGAAAGTCGCTATAGAAACGATTTTATGTTGAACGACCGCACCTATATGAAATGTCGTCGCATCGTCGTCATGGTCAAAGCTACATTCCTCAACGGCAAGCTTTTGCCGCAGATTCATTTGGCGTAAGGGATAAGTTTCTTTTGCAGAAATCAGATTAAATTTAAGTTTGTTTTTACTCATGCTCGGCCATAGCGAGCGGAAGATAATTTCGCCATGACTCAGGAATACTCTTTGGTTTTAGATCTGTCTCCCAAAAAGGTAACCAGGAAGGAGTTTTAGGTTCGCGTAATAGAGGCATTTTTGCTTGGGCTGGTGTTCTATTGGCTTTTCTTTGGTTACATTGACGGCATGCCGTAACCACATTGGTCCAAGAATTTTGGCCATTCTTAGAGACGGGCACCACATGATCCATTGTTAATAATTTTTGAGGGAATTTTTGAGCGCAGTATTGGCAAGTGTGTTCGTCGCGAAGGTAGATATTTTCCCGGCTAAACCTGACATGTTGAACTTGCTTACCGCGGACATAGCTTTTCAGCCTTAAGACGCTAGGAATCTGAAAGCTGTCCCGAGCCGAGCGTACGAACAGCCCGTGAAACTCGAGTATTTCAACCTTACCTTGAAACCACAATATGAGAGCCTTTTGCCAACTAACCACTCTCATAGGCTCGTAACTCGAATTGAGTACGAGAGAACGTGCCGAAGTCACGTGCATGAGTAACCCTCCATAGAGTCTCATATCCCTTGCTATATTATAGTGCGTTTTTGCCTCGGCTTACAAGAGGGACACGGGCTAGATTTAATATTGCCTTAAAATGAAATTAATGGTTATTTCCTGGAAACCTACTCGAGGAGAGTCCATATGAGTAAACGTGTATTCGCTTTTAACTATGTTTTACGCAACAAACAAGGTGAGACCCTGGATAGTTCTGATCCTGGTCAACCACTTCCCTTCTTAGAAGGAAGCCAACAAATTATCCCTGCATTAGAAGAAGCTATAGTAGGTATGCAAGAAGGTGATAAGAAAAAAGTCGCCCTTACTGCAGATAAAGCTTACGGAATTCCCCAAGAAAATATGGTGATGGATGTTCCACGCCCTGAACTTGCGCACATTCCTGAACTTGCAGTTGGAGCTTTCTTAAGATTAGAACTTGATAAGCAAACTAAAGTCGTCAGAGTTACTCACCTTGATGATCAGATTGTAAAACTTGATGGTAATCATCCGTTGGCAGGCGTTGATTTAGAATTCGATATCGAGATGGTTCTTATTCGACCTGCTACTTTGGAAGAAACTGTTCATGGCCACCCGCATGGTCTTCATGGGAATACGGGTCACTAGTCAGTAACGAAATAATATTCTGAAAAATGATGTTAGTGGCCGAACGTGTTCGCTACTAGCCAAGATTGAAATGGTTTCCTAAAATGGGAGTATGAAAATACTCCCATTTTTATTTATTTCCGTTCTTTTTAATTCCTTCAGTTTCGCCGCCACAATTAAGCCTGCCACCCCGGTAACTTCTGGCAGCTCGACCGCAATATCGCAAACTAAACAGCTTTTAATTTTAGGTGATTCCTTAACTGAAGGATATGGCGTTGCCCAACAAAAAGCATTTCCGGCTTTGGTCGAAGAAAAAATTAAGAAAAGTGGCAAGAGTTGGAAAGTAATTAATTCGGGAGTCAGCGGCGCTACTTCTGCTAGTGCATTGTCACGGATGAAATGGGCTTTCAAAAATAAACCTGATTTAGTGCTGTTAGTATTAGGTGCTAATGATGGTTTGCGCGGATTGACGGTTGAACAAACAAAGAAAAACCTGGAACTAGCTTTAGATTATGCAAAGGCCGAAAAAGTTCCGGTTATTTTGGGGGGCTTATATATGCCGCCTAACTACGGGGCTAAGTTTACTGAGGATTTTAAAAAAATGTATTCTTCTCTGGCTTCACGATACAAAGTTCCGCTCATCCCGTTCATTTTAGATAAAGTTGCGGGCAAAGCAGAATACAATCAAACCGACGGTATTCATCCAAATGAAAAGGGCCATGCAATCATAGCCGAAACCGTTTACACAGCGCTTGGAAAATACTTATGAGTTTAGAAATTAGAAATATATCAAAATCATTCCGCCAAAGCGGACAAACAATTCCTGTACTCAGCGGACTATCATTAAATGTTCCGACGGGCCAGTGTGTTGCGGTTCTGGGCCCTTCAGGGAGTGGAAAATCCACATTCCTATCTTTGGTTGCGGGATTAGATCGCCCTGATCAGGGTGAAATTTTAATTGACGGAAAATCGTTGGATAAATTGGACGAAAAAAATCTAACGCAATTTCGAGCTGAAAATATCGGTAAACCATCTGACGGCCTATGAAAATGTTGCTCTACCTTTACAAATCCTTAAGCGTCCCAATATTGAATTGAAAGTTCATGGTTTGCTTAATTATTTGGGACTTAAAGAGCGTGAAACTCATTTGCCATTAAAATTAAGTGGCGGAGAATCTCAGCGGGTAGCCGTTGCACGTGCACTTGCTTGCGAGCCAAAACTTTTATTAGCGGATGAACCTACTGGGAATCTTGATCCTAATACGGGTGGCAAGGCGACGGACTTATTGTTCCAACTAATTAAAGAATTTAACATGACAACAGTGATGGTTACCCATTCTAACGAGTTAGCGGCCCGCTGTGATCGCCGGTACCACTTAAGCCATGGACGTCTAGAGGAAATGCCGTGATATTAAAACTGGCTTTTTTGGAACTGTGGCGCAGCCGCCGATGGACCATTTTATTTATTTTAAATTTGTCTTTAGGAATTGTCGGATTCTTAACGCTGACGGCGTACCGAGAAAACTTAAATGATCAAATGACGGCGAACGCAAAAAATCTTTTGTCGGCTGATATTGCCGTTTCGGGACGGAAAGAAATTCCGGATGATACCCTTACTTTAGTTCGCAGCTCTTTACCCACACCCTACAAAGAAAGTGTCCTCTATGATTTCTTTGCAATGATGACATTCAAAGAGACAAGCCGTTTAGTTTTGGTAAAAGCAATTGATGATAATTATCCATTCTATGGTTATTTAGAATTAGATAAAACTCGGCAGTTATCAGAGACTTCTCCTAAGAAAGAGTTGAAAGAAAATGGAATTTATCTTTACCCAGAGTTGTCGGAAATGATGGGCATAAAGAATAATGACGAAGTTACGATCGGGAACCTTAAGTTAAAAGCCAAAGCGTTTGTTACCAAAGATAATAGCCAGACATTTCGTATGGCCTTGCTTGCGCCCAGGGTTTATATCCATCGCGATCTATTACCGAACTCTGGATTAATTCAAACCGGCAGTACCTTTACAAAGGCCTACCTTTTTAAGTTGGATACTTCTTCGGATCAGGTTTCTAATTTACGGCAGAAACTATTAAAAGATGTTAAAGACCCTGGATTTCAAATCCAATCTCCTGCTACTGCCGGAGAAGACTCGGCCCGCCAGTTGAATTATCTCTCTGACTTTTTGGGGTTGGTTGCAGTCGTCGCGTTGTTACTTTCCGCGCTCGGAGCTTCTTATTTATTTAGATTATTTTTCTCGCAACAATTAAAAGATATTTCAATTTACCGGATACTTGGGTTTGGAAGTTTACAAATTCATATCCTGCTTGCGTGGCAGGCGTTGATGTTATCTTTTTGCTCTTTAGTATTGGGAACGGCGGCCGCTTTTGCCTTTACCCCCATTTTGAACAAAGTCTTGTCTCAGATATCAACGGTCGATTTAACACCGGAAATTCAAGCAAAGTCTTTGGTTGTAGGTTTTTTGGTCAGCTTTTTTTCCAGTTACTTTTTAATTTTACCGCATCTAACGGCAATCCTAAAAACTCCGCTACAAAGGATATTTTCGGGCCAGTTAGAAGAACTAGATTATTCTTGGAAATCTCTTTCGGGATTGGGCCTATTTTTAGCTTTTATATACTTGCTGAGCGTAACTCAAGCGCAGTCATTTGTTGTGGGAAACATTTTCTTCGGTACACTTTTCGCTAGTTTAGTGGCTCTTTACTTTATCGGATACTTTATTTTAAGAAGCTTACGATGGGTTCGTACGCCAAATTGGAAATGGTCCGAGGTGTTCCACAAAATTTCCCGCCAGCCAAAAGAATATTCTGTTTTCTTTGTCACAATTGGAATTGGTGTTTTACTTATTAACCTGATCCCCCAGTTAAGAACCATTTTATCCCAAGATTTAACGATCTCGCCAAATTCTCCCCTGCCTTCGGCATTTATGTTCGATATCCAGGATGAACAAAAACCACCGCTCGAGAAGTTTTTAACTGATAAAAACCTAAATTATTATTTTTCGCCGATGGTTCGGGGAAGAATTATCTCCGTGAACGGAGAAGCCTACGAAAGAACTGAAGATAATGAGAATGCCGCATTTAAAACCCGGGAAGAAGAAGAAGACGCCCGGTTTAGAAATCGCGGCGTAAATTTATCCTATCGCCCGGGCTTGCTGCCATCAGAATCAATTGTTGAGGGAGAAGAATTCCCAATGCAATATTCGGCCGAACAAAAAATCGCGTTTCTTTCACTTGAAGAAAAATACGCGAAGCGCTTGAGATTGGAAATTGGCGATAAAATGAACTTTGATGTTCAAGGTGTACCTATAGAGGGCGAAGTAAAAAACTTCCGCAGAATTAAGTGGACAAGTTTCCAACCTAATTTCTTTGTCTTGATCCAACAGGGTTTGGTAGATGAAGCTCCAAAGACTTATGTTGCATCGGTTTCCGGGCTTCCGTCTGCAGAGATGACTTCATTTATTACGAGCCTCTCTAAAACGTTTACCAATATATCTGTGATTGATGTTAAACGCTTGATCGACGATATGCTGGAACTTTTAGGGAAGATGAGTTCCGCGCTTGAATTAATGTCTGTGCTGGCGCTGCTTGTGGGTGCGGTGGTGTTGTTTGCAATTATTAGAACCCATGGATCCCAAAGACGGCGGCAAATTAATCTGTTGAAAATTTTGGGTGCCCGGCAAGGTGAATTGCAGTCTATATTTTTGCTGGAGTATGCATTCATTTCCGGATTGGCAGCAATTTTTGGAATTTTATTAAGCTTATTCGTCAGTGCACTTTTGGGAATTTATGTTTTCAAGGCACCGTTTGCATTAAGTTGGCGGGAACCTTTTGGAGTTTTTGGTTTGGTATTGCTATTTACTGCGGTAATGACTTTTATTTCTACTCAGCAAGTGATTCGCGAAAAACCACAGCGGATATTAAACGAGGAAAACTAATTTTAGTTTAGTTTGTTATTTAGGACTTAACGCAGGGCTTTCTGGACGTCGCGGGTACGCTGGCAGAATGCCTTTATCCGATGGCAACTATAGACGATCGTCGAGAACTCGTTTTCAATCCGTCAAACTACTACTGGAGAAGTCGGCTGGCTCTTTCTGACCGACCAAGGTGATTTGAAGGCTAAAGAGTTAATTCTCGAGCTGGAATAAAACCAAAGAACCAGAAAACATCCAGTACATGGAAGTTATCCGTCAGTTCAGGTAAACTGACACCATGTCGATAAATTCAGAAAAAGATCTAGAAGGACTTCGTAAAGTTGGCCGTGTCGTTGCTCGCTGTCTTCAGCATATGCAATCAAAGCTCGAGCCTGGTATAACCACTCGCGAACTAGATTTTATTGGTGGTCAGTTTCTTGCGCTTCACGGAGCTCGTTCCGCACCGAAGCTTACTTACAACTTTCCCGGGCATACTTGTATCAGTGTGAACGAAGAAGCCGCCCACGGAATTCCGGGTGCCAAAATTCTTAAAGCCGGCGATCTGGTAAACATCGATGTATCAGCAGAAATTGATGGTTACTTTGCAGATACTGGAGGTTCAGCAATTATTCCTCCGGAACTAAAACTTCATCAGCAAATCTGTGCGGTCGCTAAACGTGCACTTGAAAACGCAATGGTGGAAGCCCGCGCCGGTGCAAAATTAAATCGCATCGGTTACGCAATCGAGTCTGAAGCAATCAGAAATGGATTTACCGTTATTGAAAATATCGGAAGTCATGGCGTCGGCCGCGCACTTCACGAAGACCCGGGATTTATTCCTGGTTATTACGATATGCGGGACAAGCGAGTATTGAAAAGAAATCAAGTCATCACAATTGAACCATTCATTTCTTCCGGTGCCCGTGAAGTTGTCGAAAACGGTGACGGTTGGACACTGGTAACGAGTCCGGGGATATTCACAGCTCAATACGAACATACAATTGTGATTACTAAGGGTATGCCGCTGATTATGACTTTGCCGGCCTAGTCCCTTTTAGCTCTATTATATATTCATAGTTGTCATAATTTTAGTCAGTCGATTCCCCCCTACTTTTCCTCTTAAATACGCTAAAATGCGGGATAATCTCTGCGACCCTAGAAAAAGCCTTGGCGGGTTTATTGCTATTTTTGATAGTTACTTTCGGGGGACTATCAATGCGTAAGCCAATTTTAATTTTGGGTCTTTTGTTACTTACTACCCAAGCACAAGCCCAAATGACCATATCTGCAATGGGCGACATTCTTGTGCACGAAGCTTTGTACATTGAAGCTCAGAATAGTCCCGAAGGATTTTATTCACTATTTAAAACGGTAAAACCCCTTTTAGACCAAGCGGACTTTTCTTACGGAAACTTAGAAGGTTGCGTGGCTCCGGGAGTAAATTCAAGTGGCGTTAACACCACTGATCCGGGATTTAAATACGATAAGAACGTATATTCTGGAACAAACTTCTTATTTAATTATCATAAGTCACTAATCACGGATCTTCAAAAACTGGGAGTTGATTTAGTTTCGACTGCTAACAACCACTCATTAGATCGTGGTTCCCTAGGTGCCGAGCGAACTATTGAAAGTCTGAACTCAGCCGGGATGTTATTTAACGGGACAAGAACTGCCGGATCAAGCCCCACAATTACTTGGACTACAGTCAAAGGACACCAAGTTGGTTGGATTGCCTGTACAGAAGAAACAAATGGCCTCCCCGACAAAAAAAACCAGGTGCTTAAATGTTTTAAGGATCAAGCCGCTATCGAAGCCATGGTTACTCAGTATCGAAATTATATTTTGATTCTAACTCCACACTGGGGTGTCGAAAATTCGATGGTTCCCAATCAAAATCAAAAAACGTGGGCCAAGCGAATGGCTGAAATCGGCGCTACTGCAATCATCGGAAATCATCCCCATGTTTTACAACCGATCGAATGGATTTCTACAACAGATGCTAGAAGAGTTTTAGTCGCTTATTCATTGGGAAATTTTTTGGCTTGGCAAAAAGGAACTGAAAAGAAAGCATCTGTCATTTTATACTTGGAATTCGATGCTGCTGGAAAGTTAGCTAGTTATTACTACCGCCCTACTTGGCGCGGTGGAAACTGGGTAATGCCCTATCAGAAATCGTTTGGACCTGAACCACTTCAGTATATTCAAAAAATATTGGGGCCATCGCCAAAATAACCAATTGCGAATAAAAAGCCCCTACTAGTGTCTACCAATAATCGTCAGTGGGCTTTATCGCTGTTTTTTCACTTATAAAATCAATTTAAACTCTGTTCAGTTGAGTTTTAACGCAAAATTGCGGTCCTCCGCTTGCAATACCGTATTATATGCCCGTTGATTACTTCCTAATTATTAAACGATTAGCAGCGCTAATCCTGGTTATGTTTTCAACCATAGTAGGCGCTCAGACGTTTCCTGCTTTCGATCCTCAAACAATGGCCGTTAAAATTGATGGGGATAAACTTTTATTGCTGGATCGCGCGAGCGAACAGCCAATTGGGATATTCCCACTGACCCGAATTCCTAAGGGCACCAAGTTCTATCACTGGCTAGATAAATCTCATTATGAAACACTTATCTCCCAAGGAACTTTTTCAGATTCCGATATCGCATTTTATACAAAAAACAGAGCCAGTGCTGCATATATTCCCGGACTGTATGTTTCAAGCGATCCACAAGATTCTCGCAAATACGGGCAACGCGTACTGCAGGTGGAAACTGACAAAGATTTTTTTGCACTTCAGGGCCTAATTCAAGGTGTGGATGAAGCCAGTAATTTGAAAACGTTTAAAGCATTATCGGATTTAGGCATTTTAGGAATGAACTACATGAATATGTCATATACGGAAAGAAGTTGGTTCGCATTTTTCGATTTAAGTCATACGAGCAAAATCCTTCCACTGTCCGCAGCAGAAGAAACACCCCTATTAATAACAAAAACCCGTTCACTTCATACTACGGACGCATTGAAGGCCGCCCTCAAAGATTCAATTGCATCGGGCGCTAAACCCGCAGTCGCATTTAATAACCTAGTGGTAGATTTCCTTCCCGAAGCAGTGGTAACTGAAGTCTTCGATCAACAACCAAAAAAAATCAAATTTTCTATCCTGCAAGAAGCTTTGACGCGAATTAATTCAAATCAAAAATTTAATGCTTGGATTGAAGCTAGTGGGCAAGAAGATGGCGTTCCCTCTGTTTTGACTTTACCAAAGTCAGTGCGTTTACTTGAAGAAGCAATTAAGGTTAGTGGTTTATCAAACGCTCAAACTACTAAGGCTTTAATCTTTCTGGAAGCCAAGGACAAATCCAACCCCATACTGCGAACTCGCCTCATGGAGCACCTTTCAAGAGAAGAAGTTAGAAAAAGTATTGATCCTATTGCGGGTGAATGGATTAAAAGCAACTTGGGCTCAATACCTGTAGTGGCACGCTCTGCCCCTAAGTGCGGAATGGTTTTTTTAACCAGATAATCTATAACCAATATTTGTTACTGAATTCAAATAATGCCTGGGCACTCAGTTTTAAGTTCGCACTCCAATCATTATGAGCCTGGTGATCAGAACCATCGGTAATATATTTAATAGAAATGAAATTTACTTTTAGCTTCTTGCAGACCTTTGCCATGGCATAAGCCTCCATATCAACTAACTGGCAATCAACCGCTGGTGGGCCCACTTCAAATCGGTCCCCTGTCCCGCAAATTCCTTTTTTCAAGTGGGGATACAGTTTTGTGCCGGGAATTAAACCCTTCCAAGCTGGATCTTCTTCCATTGGCGTTTCTCCCAGTGGAAAACCCAACGGAGTTAAATCCATATCTCGTTGAACAAAACCACTACATTCAATCATCGAATGCGTTGGAAATACGTGGCTTCCTGCCGTACCTAAATTCAGAACCTGCGAACATCCACTTTCCAAAATAAATTTAGTAGCCTGAAATGCCGCATTTACTTTTCCGATGCCGGTATAATATACGGGAATATTTTGTGCTTCGAAAAGACCCTGGGATTCTAAGGGTAGTGCCATCAAAAAAAGTGTTTGATCGCGAAGTAGGGAAATTTTATTCATATTGAACCAACGAGTGAATCAAGTTTCCTTTAAAACGAAACTTATTAAGAAATTTTAAATCAATTAGTACTCCAGCATCAACCACGTCATATCCAGCTTTTGTGCAGACATTCAATGCTGCTGCTAAGGTCCCGCCCGTTGCCAACACATCGTCGACTACAAGAACTTTTCCTTTTCCGGGATTTACTTCGACGACGGCATTCCCATATTCAAGAGCGTAGGCCTCGGCAAACACGGGTGGAGGTAACTTCCCGGCTTTCCTAACCGGAATAAAACCTTTGTTATGAGCACCTGCTAAGTGCGCCGCTAAAATAAAACCGCGGGATTCGACACCGGCAAAGTAATCTATTCCGCTAATAATATCTTTTGGAAAAAGATTTTGGCTGATAAATTCCAAAGCTTCGGAGGATTTCAATAACGGTGAAATGTCTTTAAATATAATTCCTGGCTTCGGAAAATCAGGAATGTCTGTAATCAAATTTTTTAAGTTCATTTAGTTTAATTTTCCTGGGGGAAAAATTCCAATCACTGGCCGGTCTTCAGGGTTTACATGAATGACGGGCGGATTTTTACTTTCGTCTAAAGTTACTCCGAAATCATTGTCCGTCGCGACAACAACCGAACCATCAGAAATTATGGCAATCCCTTCCACTTTTTCGAATTTATCAAATCCTTGCTTTACTAGATCGATTCGCAGATCCTTCATCAAGATTACCGGTTCCAAAATATCTCTTTTCAAAGTCTCGGGCTGATCGGTAAGACGTAATTTTTCGTAGGGCACCAGATCTGTTACCAAATAAACTTGATGAACACCTTCGAAACCCATTTTATTGTTCTGCTCGATAACGAATAGTCCACTTTCGTTCCAAGAGATATCACCTATGCGGTCACTGCCCTCTTTTTCAATCGGATAAAGATAGGTCGCAACTGGTTTTTCCAACCGGGGATCAAATTCATAAAATCGAACCAAGTGTTTTCTTTTCCCTTCGGGAAGGCGCAATGGCCCCTGCATAGCAACTATCAAGTTATTTCCCTTGATAGTTAAACCTTCGAACCCTCGATTTTTGCGGCGAAAATTTAAATCTTCTGGAAAAGCTTCAATGATTTCAACATGGCCACGAGTTTGGGAAATTTTTCGCAAGTCAGCTCGGGAATAGGAACCTTTCGGTACAAATTTCTTTAACAACTTTCCGGTGCTATCAAATTTAAGAAGTGAAGGACGGTACTCGTCACAAATCCAAAAATTGCCGGCATCATCTTTAACTATCCCTTCTGGATCGATCCCCATCAGATCATATTCTATGGGCTGACCCTTTTCATCGCTGGGAATTTCGTCAGCTCCGGGTAAATTAGGAAGTCCGCTTAAAACTTTGCCTTGAGGATCTTTCAGTAAAATTTCTTCGACCACCGAAAGCTGCGAAGTTTTGCGATTAAGTCTTAGCTTATAAATTCTCGGAACGTAATCAGGAGTCAGGAAAGGTCGAACTTTTTCGTTAATGATTGGGGATTCCATTGGCTCGCCATTGGGGCCACGATCCGTTACCGTCCAAAAATAAAGGACATCGCCAGTGCTTTCCGCTGCAATAAACTGCAATCCTGAAAACCCGCCGACATTGATCGATTGAGCACTAATTGTTTGACCCAAAATTGGACCCTCCAAAGGCATCTTAAAGTGCTGGCCCAAAGGAAGGGAATCTTTTTTTAACTGAGTTGAACAGGATTGAAAAATCACAGAAACAAAGATGACCCAACAAATGGTCCCGAACTTCATTTCCATTTTTAAAAATATTTTTTGCGTTGACTGGATGGCAGGATTTTCAAAAGCTCGCGGTATTTAGCTACAGTCCGGCGGGCAATTTGAATACCCTCTTTAGAAAGTACTTCGGCAATCTTTTGATCAGACATTGGATTTTTAACGTCTT